>JANMCS010000108.1:0-1025 GCA_031361405.1 Betaproteobacteria bacterium | reverse complement strand
GATCACTTCCGCATCGGCAGCATCACCAAGACGTTTACCGCAACGGTGCTGCTGCAACTTGCCGATGAGAAAAATGTGCAGCTGGACGCATCCGTCAGCAAGTAACTGAACTTTGTGCCCAATGGTGAAAACATCACATTGTGCATGCTGGCCAACATGACCAGCGGACTCTTCAGCTACAACGAGGACGAGGCGTGGGTGAACACCATCTTTGCCGAACCCCGACGCGTGTGGACGCCGCGCGAACTGGTGGACGTCGGCTTCAAGCATCCGCCGTACTTCGCGCCCAACACCGGCTGGCACTACAGCAACACCAACTACGTGCTGTTGGGCATGTTGATCGAGCAGGTCACCGGCAAGCCGATCCCCACCGTGTTCGCCGAGCGGATCTACAAGCCGCTTGGACTGAAGCAGACATCGTGGGCCAAGGGCGGCGCCATGCCCGCGCCGTATGCGCGCGGGTTCACCGTGCAGACGCTGGACGGCAAGCGCGCCGATGCCACCAACCGCGATCGGAGCTGGGCTTTCACGGCCGGTGAGTTGATTTCCACGATGGTCGACCTGCGCACTGGGATCGCGTCGTATTCCATCGGCTCGCTGATCTCGCCCGCGATGCAGCGCGAACGCCTTACGTGGGTCACCTTCCCGCCCAACACGCCTGAGCGGCGTTACGGACTGGGCATCGGCGAGGACCACGGCTGGCTGGGCCACAGCGGCGAGCTGCCCGGCTACAATACCGGCGCGTACTACTTGCCGGCCAACAAGTCCGTGATCGTTGTCATGGTGAATTCCCATATCCCCGTCGGCAAGACCAATCCCATGCCGTTCATCTTCAAGGCGCTCACCACGGTGGTGACGCCGAATGTGCCGCAATAGGGCGGATTCTTGTTGCCGCTGGGGCAGGTCGGCGGCATCGGGTAAAATGTCGCCCACCGGAGAGGTGGATGAGCGGTTTAAGTCACACGCCTGGAAAGCGTGCGAGGGTTAATAGCCCTCCGCGGGTTCGAATCCCGCCCTCTCCGCCA
>JANMCS010000077.1:0-1427 GCA_031361405.1 Betaproteobacteria bacterium | reverse complement strand
CCCACGATCGCCTTGTTCACCGGCGACCCGGCCGGCATCGGGCCCGAACTCGTTGCCAAGCTGCTGGCCGATGGCCGCGCGGCGCAAGAAGCCGACATCCTGCTGATCACCAGTCGCGAAGTGCTGGACGACGGCATGCGCGCAGCCGGCGTCACGTTTGCCGTTGCCGCGGCCGCCGCGCCGCGCACGTCCGGCACACCGCGCCTGGTGGCGTGGAAACATGCCGACGCCACGGGCTTTGCGCACGCCGAAGTGGCGGCACGCAACGGCGCCTACATGCTCGACGGCCTGGCACTCGGCGTCGATCTCTGCCAGCGCGGCGCGGCGGACGCGTTCTGCTTTGCGCCGCTCAACAAGGCCGCGTTGCGCGCGGGCGGGATGCAGCACGCGGACGAGCTGCACTACTTCTGCGAGCTGCTCGATTTCCACGGTCCGTGCGTCGAATTCAACGTGCTGGAATCGCTGTGGACGTCGCGCGTGACGTCGCATGTGCCATTGAAGTCCGTCAGCGACCTGCTGACCAAGGAAGGCGTGGCCGACAACATCGCGTTGCTGACGGAAGGCCTGCGCCTGTCCGGCATCGCCGCGCCACGCATCGCCGTGTGCGGCTTCAATCCGCACAACGGCGACAACGGCGCCTTCGGCCGCGAGGAGATCGACACGATCGAGCCCGGCGTCGAATTGGCGCGCTCGCGCGGCTTTCCCGCGGATGGTCCCTTCCCTGCCGACACCGCGTTTGTGCGCGCGATCCGCACGGACAACGGCTACGACGGCGTGCTGACGATGTTCCACGACCAGGGTCAGATCGCGATGAAGCTGATGGGCTTCGACAAGGGCGTCACGGTTCCGGGCGGCTTGCCGATCCCGATCGCGACCGCGGCGCACGGCACCGCCTACGACATTGCCGGACGCGGCATCGCCAACCTCGGCGCGATGCGCAACGCGTACGTGCTGGCGCGCCGGATGGGTATCACGCGGCACGCGCAAGGCACCTAGGAATTCCGCAAGCGCGGCTTCACCGTGCAGGCGTCGCGCCGCTACAGCCGTGCCTGCGGGGAATGGCGGGTGGGGCAGCTCAGGCGACGACCGCGGTGGCCAGGAATTGCGGGGGCCGCCGCATCTTCGTGGCCTGTTCGTAGGCATAGGCAAGCTGCAGCAGCTTGGGCTCGCTCCACGCCGAGGCAAAGAACGATACCCCCACCGGCAAGCCCCATACCGATCCCGCCGGCACAGTGATGTGCGGATAGCCGGACACCGCGGCGGGCTGCGAACAGCTGGCGCCGGAGTGGTCGCCGTTGACGTAGTCGATGAGCCATGCCGGCCCACCCGTCGGCGCGACGAGCGCATCGAGGCGATGCGCGGCAAGCGTGGCATCGATGCCCAGCGCGCGCGAGTAACGGCGGCAATGGGCCAGCGCGCGGCGATAA
>JANMCS010000027.1:0-16625 GCA_031361405.1 Betaproteobacteria bacterium | reverse complement strand
CATTGATGGCGGACGTCATCCTCGACGTGCGCAACCTGGCGATCGCGCTGCCGCCCGGCGCCGATCGCGCGGATGCCGTCACCGGCGTGAACTTCGAGGTGCGGCGCGGTGAAATCGTGTGCCTGGTCGGCGAGTCGGGGTCGGGCAAGAGCGTGATCGCGCATGCCGCGATGGGCCTGTTACCCAAAGGCCTGGCCGCGCGGCGTGGTGAAATCCTGCTGGACGGCGAAAATCTCCTTGCCGCCACGCCCGCCCGCTTGCGGGCGCTGCGGTGCACGCGGATGTCGATGGTCTTCCAGGAGCCGATGACGGCGCTGAACCCGGTCCTGCGCTGTGGCGACCAGATCGACGAGGTGCTGGCCGCGCACACCACGCTGGACGCCGCCGCGCGCCGGGGCAAGGTGCTGGATATCATCGGCGCGGTGCAGTTGCCCGATCCCGCACGGATGGTGGCATCGTATCCGCATCAACTCTCCGGCGGGCAGCGGCAGCGGATCATGATCGCGATGGCGCTGGTGCTCGAACCGGCGCTGCTGATCGCCGACGAACCGACGACCGCACTTGATGTGACCACGCAGAAGCAGATCCTGGCGCTGATCCGCGTACTGCAACGCGAACATGGCACCGGCGTCCTTTTCATCACGCACGATTTCGGCGTCGTTGCCGAAATTGCGGATCGCGTGGCGGTGCTGCGGACGGGCGACCTGGTGGAGTTCGGGGCGGCACGCAGCCTGCTGTCTGCGCCCCAGCATGAATACACCCGACGCCTGATTGCAGCGGTGCCCAGCATCGAACCACGCCACCGCGCCGCCGTGACCGGGCCGGTTGTGGTTGAGGCGCAGGCGCTGACCAAGACCTATGCGCAGCGCTCGTGGCTGGGTGCGGCGAAGCACGCGGTCAACGCCGCCGTCGATGTCACGTTCGAGATTCGCAAGGGGGAGACGCTGGGCATCGTCGGCGAATCGGGATCGGGCAAGTCCACGGTGGCGCGGTGCATCGCCCGCCTGGTCGAGCCCACGTCGGGTCGGATCGTGATCGGCGACACCGATTTTGCCTCGATTTCGCGCACGCAGCTGCATGCGCTGCGCCGGCGGGTGCAGGTGGTATTCCAGGATCCCTACCGATCGCTCAATCCCCGCCGTACCGTGGGCGCGGCGATCATCGAAGGCCCGATGAATTATGGCTTGTCGCGTGCCGCGGCGATGGCGCGCGCCGGAACGCTGCTGGAACTGGTACGGCTCGACCCCAAGGTGCTGGACCGCTATCCGCATCAATTCTCCGGTGGCCAGCGGCAGCGGATATGCATCGCGCGCGCGCTGGCGATGGAACCGGATCTGCTGATCGCCGACGAAGCCGTCTCCGCACTGGACGTATCCGTGCAGGCACAGGTGCTGGCGTTGCTCGATGAAATTCGCGGGCGGCTCGCCCTGGCGATGCTGTTCATCACGCACGACCTGCGCGTGGCGGCGCAGGTCTGCGACCGCGTTGCCGTGATGTCGAAGGGGCGCGTGGTCGAATACGGGCCGGTGCGCGAGGTGTTCGCGCATCCGCGCGACCCCTACACGCAGTCGCTGCTCGCGGCGGCACCTGGCGGTGGTTGGCGCTTCGAGGGCGGCGTGGCGCGGCCGCTGGCCGGATGACGCTGCGCCCGGCGCCGCGTTGCCCATTGCGTGGCGAACGCGTATGCCGCCGATTGCTTCATCCGTAAGGCGATCGGCTGGGCCTTGCGGCAGTTCGCGTATGCTGACAGGACGGCAGTGCAGATGTTCCTGACCCGGGAACGGGCAAGGCTCTCGCCGCTGTCGTTGCGCGAAGCAGGGACACACCTGCCGCTGCCGAATGCCGAATAGGCCAAGGAGGAAACAGCACCATGAACGTCTACGGCATCACCAATTGCGACACCGTCAAGGAAGCCCGTGCCTGGCTCGCCGAGCGCGGGGTTTCGCATCGTTTCGTCGATTTCAAGAAGGTTCCACCCACGCGCGACCAGCTCGCGGCATGGTGCGCAGCGGCCGGGTGGCAGACGCTGCTCAACCGGCGCGGCACCACCTGGAAAAAAATGGAACCCGAAGCGCAGGCCAAGGTGGTCGATACGCCGTCGGCCATCGCATTGATGGTGGCCAATCCCACCGCCATCCGCCGGCCCGTGGTCGAGTCCGAAGCGGGCATTCTCGTGGGCTTCGAAAAGGGCGAGTGGGACCGCACGTTCCCGGGGTAGACGTGGTCCGCTGACGGCGTGCGCGGTTGGCGCCGTCAGCCCGGTGGCCGCGGCGCGCCGCGCGCGTTCAGCGTAATCGCATAGAGCGACGAACTCGCGGCGATGTAGAGGCGATTGCCTTCGGGACCGCCGAATACGCAGTTGGCCACCTTTTCCGGTACCGCAATCTTGCCGAGTCGATGCCCATCGGGCGCATGGACCTGGATGCTGTCGGCCGAACTGATGTAGAGGTTGCCGGACGCGTCGAGCCTGAAGCCATCGGCCACGCCGGGCGCAATGGCCGCAAACACGCGGCGATGGCCGAGGCGGCGCCCATCGATGACGTCGAATTCGAACACGTGATGATGATCGCCGCGGCCCTGCGCGATGCTGGTATCCGACACGTACAGTTTCGACTCGTCGGGCGCGAATGCCAGTCCGTTCGGTTCCTGCAGCCCGGCAGTCATCGAGGTCAGCGTCGCGGTGGCCGGATCGAAACGGAACACATGACATACGCCGAGTTCCGACGGCGCCGCGTGGCCCTCGACGTCGGACACGATGCCATAGGGGGGATCCGTGAACCAGATCGTGCCGTCCGACTTGACGACAACGTCGTTGGGCGAATTGAGGCGGCGACCTTCGAAGCGATCGACGAGCACCATCACTCGGCCATCCGCTTCGGTGCGCTCGACGCGGCGATGCCCGTGCGAACACGACACCAGCCGGCCCTCGCGGTCAAGCGTGTGGCCGTTGGTGAATCCCGACGGCTGGCGATGGACGCGCATGCCCTCGCGGGCCGACCAGCGCAACATCCGGTTGTTGGGGATGTCGCTCCAGACGAGGCAGTCGTCGGCCGCGAAGTACACCGGGCCTTCGCTCCAGATCGCGCCGGTGGCGAGGCGCTCGAGCCGCGCGCCGGGCACCAGCAACGCGTTGAACGTCGGGTCGTCGATCACGAAATCGGGTGGCATCGGTGGCGGCATCGGCGGGGTCGTGCAAGCACGAGCGTAAAATACCGGTCTTCAGCCGCGCGCGCCAACAGGTCATCATGGCAGGCAACACGCCTCGTTCCATTTTCTTCAGCATCATCGGCATTCTCATCGCGGGTGGCTGTGGCGGTGTCGCGGGCTGGATGGTGGTGGGCACGCTTGGCCTCACTGGTGTGCCAAGTGCGCTGGTTGCGGCCGCCGTCGGGATGCTGGTGGCCACCGGCGTGTGGGTGGCGCTGACCGCGCTGCTGGATCGAGCGGGTTTGCTGCGATGAAACCCGAGGTGATCGCCAGCGTGGCGGATGCGTTACTGGCGGCCGAAAGCAGCGGCACGATGCTCGCGCCGATCACCGAGCGGCTGCCCGATTTCGATATGGCGTCGGCCTACGCCGTGCTCGATCTCATCGCGGCGCGCCGGCGGATGGCGGGATGGGTGCCCGTCGGGCGCAAGATCGGTTTCACCAATCGCACGATCTGGCCGCGGTATGGCGTCGACCAGCCGATGTGGGCGCACACGTGGCGGCAGACGGTGCATCACGCGCTGGATGGGCGCGCCCGGCTGCCGATTGCGCGCTTCGTGCAGCCACGGATCGAGCCCGAGATCGTGTTCGGCATGGCCGGTCCGGCGCCGCACAGCGACGATCCCGAGGCCATCCTGCGCAACGTCGAATGGATCGCCGCCGGTTTCGAGATCGTGCAGTCGCACTTTCCCGACTGGAAATTCAAGGTGCCCGATTGCACGGCGGCCTTTGGTCTGCATGCGGCGCTCGTGGTGGGCACACCGGTGCGCGTGACGGACGCCAATCGCGCGAGGCTCGCGCAAAATCTGCCGACGTTCGTGGTCACGTTGCACAAGGGCGACACGGTGCTGGAGCGGGGCGTGGGTGCCAACGTACTGGGCAGTCCGGCGCTGGCGCTGGCCTATCTTGCCCGTGTGCTGGCCGCGCAACCCACGGCGCCCCCGCTGCTCGCGGGTGAGATTGTTACCACCGGCACCATTACCGATGCGTGGCCGGTGGCGCGCGGCGACGAGTTCACGAGCGACTATGGCGATCTCGGCCTGCCGGGTCTCGAGCTGACGCTGACTTAATCGGGCCCCGAAATTTCGGTACAATCGCAACTTTTTTCCGCGATGCCCGTTGCATCGCAATTTTCAAGAAGAGGCATGTCCGCATGAACAAGCATCGGCTGCTCGTCGTCCTTCCCATGTTGTTGGCTGCCTGCGCATCGACCGAGTCGCCGAACTCCAGCAACGCCTCGCGTGATGAACGTATCTATCGCACCGGCAGCAATGTGCCGGTGCGTGACCCGGTGTCGTCCTCGCCCACCACCACCGTCGATCCGTCGGCGTTGCGCCAGGGCACCGCACCGCGCTGATTGCAAAACGGGACAACGCCCCCTTTAAACGGCTTCAGCCACCACGACGTAGCGCAGCGGTCCGCCAGGATTGAGTGCGTCGAACGGATAGCACGTCACGAGGGTCAGCGTGGGGCGCGCCGTGTCGCGCGGCAGGTGGAGCGTGCGCTGGTCCGCGACATAGGTCGCCTTGATGCGGAAGTGACGGCGCCCGCCATCCACGCGCTCGACGACCACATCGTCGCCGATCGTCACGTGCTGCAGAAACCGGAAATGCGTATCGCGGTGTGCCGTGATCACCGCGTTGCCGGGGTCGCCCGGCGCGGCCGATCCATCGAGATGACCGGGTCCGAAGGCCAGCGTGCGCCCGGAAGCGCCTGCAAGCACCAGCACGTTGCCATGTCGCGCGGGTACCAACAGCCGGGCCACCGGATGCGTGTCGGCCCAGGGCCACGGACGCACGGGCACGCCGCTGCTGCGCGTTTGGTCCCACGCGGATTGCAGCAGCACCTGCGCCAGCTGCGCCTTCGCGTACATATAAACGCCGTGGCCGAAGCTCATCGTGCCGGCTGCCGCGAGCAACGCGACGACGAGTACCAGCAGCAGGCGCCGCCACCGCGTGGCATGTCGACGCGACTCGCCGTGCATCGAGCCGCCGCCGATCGGGGAAGACTCGTCCGCGGGAAATCGAAATCCGATGCCGGGCGCTGCGGCGCGCATCCAATTGCGCGACGGCGTCCCTTGGCGGGCGAAAGGTCCTCCCCGATCGACGGCGGTGGTCATGGTGCGGCTCTCCTCTTGGCGTGGGGTCAGCAGCCGGTGCCGTGCAGCGCGGCCACGGGCGCATTCATGCCGGGTCGTGCCTTGGTGGACAGCAACAGGTAGACCGCCCAGCTGTTGTTGCCGCCGACGTGCACGATGAAGTCGGGACGACCGTCGCCGTCGAAGTCGCCCGCCATTTCAATGTGGCTTTCCCAGCCGAATCCGGGCAGGAAATATTCGTAGCGGTCGCCGTCGATCTCGATCGCGTAGTGCGCGCCTTCGCCGTAGGGCTTGCCCTCGCGGCTGCGAAGGCCGTTGCGCACGGTGAGCGCGAACGACTGCGTTCCCTGCGTCAGTTCGTAGCGATGGTCGAGGACCGGCGTGAGAGCGCGGCGCTTCAGCGGCACTTCGTCGATCGTCCCTGCATGCAACGACGTTCCCGGGATGCGCAGGAAGTAGCGCTCGCCCTGGAATTCGGTATCGATCCCCGCCGGTTCTTCGCCGTGGGTCACCATCGGCAAAAAGAGCGGACGCCCGTTGGTATCGACACGGGCCCGCGAGATCGTAGCCTCGCGTGAGCCTTTCTCCAGCACCACCCAGCCATCCGGCGGCACCGTCGCCAGGTCGAAGTTCCATGACCCGACATCGTTGTAGTTGCCGGGCATCAGGATCATGGCGCTGGTGCGATCGCCAGCGCTCGATGCCTGCGCGGCCGCATCGTCTGGCGCGACCATCGTTGCGCACACGACGATGGCCGCTGCCGCCATCCAGCCGCGGCCGCGCGCTTGCCGCACCAACAACGTGGCGCAGAAGAGCAACAACGCACCGACCAGCAGCTGCAGTTCCATCGAGGTCGCGGTACGCGGCAGCTGGTCGAAGCCGGTCAGGCCTTCGGGCACGTTGCCGGGGATCGCCGAGGTCACGCCGTTCGCGCCCACCGGCTTGGTCGGCGTGACATCGACCGCGACGAGGCTCGTGTACTTGCTGACGAGGTGATGCGTGAGCGCTACGTCGAGCACCGCGGCGCGGATGTCCTCCTCCGGCGCGCCGTTGCGGCCGGCGTCCATCAGCGCGCTGATTTTGGCGCGCGCCCACAACACGCCCACGCCGGCATGCGGCACCTGGTCGGTGACCGGAAGCAGCGTGCCCCACATCGTGCCACCGCGACGACCGGCCAGCGCGACATTGCCGGTGACGGCGTTGACGTTGTATTGCGCCGTCACGACCACCGGCTCGCCGGCATAGAGATCAGGCATCACCTTGGGCCACACGTCGGCACCCGCCGGCCAGTCGATGGTGATGTCGGTCAGTGCGGGCTGCTCCAGCTTGCGGAACAGCGCGGTCATCCTGGTTTTGACTTCGCGCACATCGCCGATGTAGGTGAAGGTGCCGCGTCCGAATTGCGCGGCGCGGGTCATGAAGAACGTGTTGGGCGCGGGGCCGATGCCGACGGTGAAGAGGCGACGATCGCCGATGCGGTCATGGATGAACTTGAGGATTTCATCCTCGTTGCCCACCGAGCCGTCGGTCAGGAAGACCACTTGGCGCAACATCGTCGCGGGGGTGTCGACATCCAGCGCGAGTTTCAGCGCCGGCAGCATTTCGGTGCCGCCACGCGCCGAGAGGCGGCCGACGAACTGACGCGCCTTTTGCAGCGTGAGGGCATCCACCGGCACCGGCGCGTTGAACAGCGGAATGGAGATCGAGTTGAATTCGATCACGTTGAAACGATCGCCGGGCTGCAGGCGATCCAACGCCATCGACAGCCCTTCGCGGGCTTGCTGCATCGACACCCCCTCCATCGAGCCGGATGTGTCGATGATGTAGGTGATTTCGCGCGGCGAGCGCGGGCCCTCGACGACAGCCGCGGACGGCGGTAACGCCATCAACAGCGCGTAGGTCTTGCCACCCTTGGTTTCGGTGAATATTGCGGCGCCAGGCGCGGAACCTACATCCGGCGTCCACGACAACTCGAAATCACGCGCCGCCGGGACCGGTCCTTCCGCCAGCGTGAGGTGATAGCGATGGCCGGGCTTTTCCTCGATCTTCATCGGGTGATAGACGCTGGACAGCCGCGATAGACCGAAGCCCGCATCGAGATCGATCGTGATGGTGACCGGATTGACGTAACCCTCGCGGCGATTGGCGATGGGCGGCGTGATGCGAGCGGCGTCGAGCACTTGCTGCGTGGCCGCCGACCAGCCCAGACCCGGCATGGCGCCCGTCACCGGCGTGCCCGGGATGTAGCGCGGCGTGATCGCCAGCGGGAAGCGCAGGCTGAACGAACCTTCGTCGTAGCGCAGCGTTTCCTGGTATTCGATGGCCACGACAATTTCTTCATTCGGGCCGATGTTGGCGACGCTGGTCGTGAACATGTTCGGCCGCTCCTGCTCGATCAGCGTGGTCTTGCGGCCTTCGCCCTTGGCGGCCTCGTAGGTGCGGCGCGCCTCACCGCGCTCCTTGATGAGGCCTTCGATCACCCGCTCGCCGATCTGCATGCTGAGGTGATCGACGGCAGCCTTTTCGGGCAGCGGAAACACGTAGACGCCTTCGCACCATTCCGCGGTGGGGTTGGCGAAGCGCTGCTTGACCTGCACGCGGGCGGTCATCCCGGTGATGTCCATGTGCACGTCGGTGAACAAGAGCGGCGCGTTGATCTGGCCGCCGTTGCCGTCCTTCAGGCGCAGTCCGCCGTTGTCGTCGGGCGGCGCCGCCGCAGCCGCCTGGGTCGAGACGATGAACACCGCCAGCGCGAGCACCACGCTCACGAACATCCCCGCCACCAGGCTGTCGACCACCAGCCGGCCAAGTTCGCGCCATTCGCGACGCATGAATCCGTTGCCGTTGATCCGCTCCACGTTTGCCATCGCCGTTCCCCGTTCCTTCGATTCGTTGCCGGCGGGGGAGGGGCTTCACCGAAGGTGCCCGCCGGCAACGCACCCTCGATGGAGTGCATTACGAGCGCGCAATGCGGCGGACTACCGGTGCGAAAGGGGCAAAGCGGCGATCAAATGTGGCAAAGCGGTGGCAGGTGCGGATGCCTTGGCGCCGATTGGCGACGCTGCGGCCGGGAGTGGCAACCGTGCGGCTCACCGGATTCGCGCAAGCGGCACATTCCCTCAGGCTGGACAGCGGCTGCTATCAGGCCGACACTCACCGGTTCTCGGTGGCGTACGAATCCGGTCGGGCTTTGCCCTTCGACCGAACACGATGGTCGGCGATTCCCCGGGTACCGACAGCGGTCGGGTGCGCACCGTCAAATCCAGAACAACAACCCTCGCAACAATGCCTGCGCCACAGCCACAACCGGAAGGGTTCCATGCCGGGCTTGAAGCCCGACAGCGCCAGCTTTCTGCGCCGGACCTGCATCGAATCCTGAAGGTCACGCAGGCGCTCGCGTCGCCGTTCGACCTCACGCCGATGCGGGAGGAAGTCGTCAACGCCGCCAAGCAGGTGCTCGGCGCCGAGCGTGGCTCGGTCTGGCTCCATGATGCAGCCACCGACGAATTGGTCCTCAAGGTCGCCACCCGTCTCGACTCGATTCGCCTGCCTGCGGGCATCGGCCTCGTCGGCATCTGCGCGAGCACCAAGCAAATCGTCAATGTGCCGGATTGTTACGCCGATCCGCGGTTCGATCGCGCGGTCGACAAGGCCACCGGCTATCACACGCGCTGCCTGTTGACGCTGCCCCTTGTCGATCACCAGGATGTGCTGGTGGGCGTACTTCAGGTCCTGAACAAGGTGGAAGGCAGTTTCGATGCCGACGACGAGGCGCTCGCGCTGGCGCTGGCGGCGCAGTGTGCCGTGGCATTGCAGCGGGTGCGCATGACCGAAGCCGTCATCGAGAGCGAGCGGATGCGGCAGGAACTCGAGATGGCGCGCACGGTGCAATTGAGCACGCTGCCGTCCGCGATGCCGGCGGTGCCCGGCTATGACGTTTTCGGCACGTTCGAGCCCGCGGAGCTCACGGGAGGCGACACGTTTGACCTCGCCGAACTGGAGCAAGGGGTGCTGGTGGTCCTGGCGGACGCCACGGGTCATGGCATTGCCCCGGCCTTGTCGGTCACGCAGATGCAGGCGCTGGTGCGCATGGCGTTCCGGATGGGCGCCGATCTCGAGACTGCGTTCGTCCACGTCAACAACCGCCTCGCGGAAACGCTGGCCGACGACCGTTTCATCACGGCGTTTATCGGGCTCCTGGACCCCGCGCGCCACACGCTGCAATTCCACAGCGGCGGGCAGGCGCCGATCCTGCATTACCAGCGGGCGGCGGGTACGTGCGCGCACTTCGACCCAACCAGCTTTCCGCTGGCGGCGATGCCGCTCACGACGATGCGGCCCGCCGTCGTGGTGGAGATGCAGCCCGGCGACATCCTGGCGCTGCTCTCGGACGGCATTTACGAGTACCGCGACGCCGCCGACGAGCAGTTCGGCGAGGCGCGCGTCGAGGCGATTCTGCGCGACCATCAAGACCAACCGATGGCGGCGCTTTCAGCCCGCCTGCTGGATGCCGTCCGCACGTTCGCCCGCGGCGCGCCGCAGGAAGACGACATGACGGTGGTTCTCGTGAAGCGCGAACCGGCCGCGACCGCTGCCTTTCGCCGCAGCTTCGATGCGCTGCAGGCGTTGTTCGACTTCACGGCCGGCTTCTTCGCGCGGCATCGCGTCGACCCGGCGCTCTTGCCGACAGTCGATCTGGCCGTGGAGGAATTCTTCACCAACATGGTCAAGTACAGCCTCGGCGGCGGCGCCGAGGTCCGGGTGGATATCGCCACCATCCCGGGAGGTGTCGAGGTCACGCTGACCGACTATGATGTGGAGCCATTCGACGTTACGGCGGCGCCGGCGGTGGACGTCGACGTGCCGGTCGAGCAGCGGCGGCCCGGGGGACTGGGGCTCCACCTGGTCCGGCGGATGCTGGATCGTATCGACTACGACTATTCACCCGACATCCGGGTGAGCCGGATCACGTTTCGCAAGACGACATCCGGCAGCACGAATCCGGGCAACGAGGCGCAGACGGGGAGTGGGGATGTTCGCAATTGAGGCGAGTGGTGAGAATGTGGTCGTGGTGACCGGCCGGCTGGACGCGGCACAATGTCCGAAGGCCCAAGCGCTGCTCGACAACATGCATGGAACCGTCACGCTCGACTGCAGCGGCCTCGAATATCTATCGAGTGCCGGACTGGGCGTCTTGCTCAAGACGCAGAAGCGGCTGCTGGCCTCCGCCGGCAAGTTGAGGCTCACGGGGGTCAACCGGCATTTGCAGGACATCTTTCGGTATTCGGGTTTCGATCAGATCTTCGAAATCGAGCCGGCGCGCTGATTTGCGCCAACTTTTGCAGACCCCGCGTGTAATTGTGGATACCGAGACCGACCAGATATTGCTGGCACGGTACATGCGGGGCGATCGGGAAGCGTTTGCGACCCTCGTCGTCCGCTACCAAAAGCCCATGTACAACGCCGCATTCTGGGTATTGCGCAATGCGGAGGATGCCAACGACGTCACACAGGACGTGTTCCTGCGCGTCGCGGAACGTTGCGACGATTACGACCCGAAGTACAAGTTCTTCAGCTGGATCTACCGCATCACGGTCAACGAGGCGCTCAATTTTCGGCGCCGCCAGGCCCGGGAAAGCGAGCTGGATGACGACGTCGACATTCCGGCGGCGGAGTCCGCCAATCCGGAGTGGCAGGTTGCGGAGGGGGAGCAATCCCGGCGCGTCCGGGCTGCATTGATGAGCATGTCGACCAACGACCGGATGGTACTGACGTTGCGACATTTTTCCGAATTGAGCTACGAGGAGATCGCGCAAGTCCTGGACCTCGACGAAAAGACGGTGAAATCGCGCCTTTACGAGGCGCGGCTCCGCCTTCGCGACCTGCTCCGCGACTTGCGCCCGAATTGAAATGGATGCCACGAAACGCACGGCACTGATGCACGCGGTCCTCGACGCCGAGGCGTCTTCGGCCGAGGCGGGCGAACTCACGCGCCTCCTCGCCGCGGATCCCGTCGCGCGGGCGGAATTCGAGGAACTGCAGCAACTCTTCAGCGAACTCAAAGGCGTCCCGGTCACTTTCCCGCCGGAAGGCCTGTACGCCGCCGTGATGTCGCGCTTGCCGCAGCACCAGGACGGGTCGCGCCAACTTTTGGAGTCGCCGAGTGTAATTGATTCACTCAAGGGACGTTCCTCGACGCAGCAGCCGGGGACATCGTCAACGTCGCGGCGGCGTTTTGCGCCGGAACCGCAACTCAGGGAGCACCACATGAGCGAGCAGAAACAGGGGTCTTTCAGCAAGCGCAAAGTCGCGTTGATCGGTGCCGGCGTCGCCGTCGTTGCCGGCATCCTCGTGGCGACGTCGAGCATCAATTTGCCTTTCGGCAGTTCCGACACGGCCGGCACGATCGTGCCGGCACAGCGCTTCCGCGCCGATCCGCCGACGGCTGCCACCCTCCCACCCGGCGGGCAGGCGGACACGACGCCGCGCACGCAGGAAGGCGCAGCGGGAGGCGCGAGCGACGGCCGAACGGACGGACGTACCGACGCCCGTACCGACGGTCGTACTGACGCCCGCACCGACGGTCGTACTGACGCCCGCACCGACGGTCGCACTGACGCCCGCACCGACGGTCGCACGGACGCCCGCACCGACGGTCGTACTGACGCCCGCACCGACGGTCGCACGGACGCCCGCACCGATGGTCGCACGGACGCCCGCACCGATGGTCGCACGGACGCCCGCACCGATGGTCGTGTTGACGCCCGCACCGAAGGTCGTGTTGACGCCCGCACCGATGGTCGTGTTGTCGCCCGCACCGCTGGGCGTGTTGACGCCAGGAAGGCGGCCCGCCGCTACGCGCCCACCGAGGGTCGCACTGACGCCCGCACCGACGGTCGCACTGACGCCCGCACGGACGGTCGCACTGACGCCCGCACCGACGGTCGTACTGACGCCCGTACCGACAGTCGTACCGACGGCATGAAGGCTACCGACGGACGCGCCCCCGCGGCGAACTGATTCGCAGCAAGCTTCAGTGCGGGCCTCGCAATGCCCGCCGCGATACCCGCATCACGAGACCGCCGGCCGCATGGGCCGGCGGTCTCATTTGCGCCGGATGTTTGTGATACGTTAGGTCATCGCGGACTGGAAGGTACCCGTATGCGCGACCGTATCCTGTACCTCCTGCTGGCGCTGATCTCGATCGCGGCCAGCGCCGAGGACAGTCCCGTCAACATCACGCGCGTCGAGACGAGGGAACTCGATCTCTACTATTACAACTACCTGGTCGACCTCACGCCGCTCGCCATCCAGACCTTCACCAATGCGCGCGAGTGGCAACGTCGCATGTTCGGCTGGAACCCGTCCGAGCGCACGACGGTGCTGCTGCAGGATTTCACGGATTACGGCAATGCACGCGCCGGCGCGGCGCCGCGCGGTTTTCTCGTCTTCGACGTCGCACCGCTGTCCCGTGCATTCGAGACGGCCCCGGCAAGCGAGCGCATGTACTCGTCCATGAATCACGAGCTGGTGCACGTCGTCCAAAGCGACATCGCGTCCGAGGAAGATCGCCGCTGGCGGCAGTTCTTCATGGGCAAGGTTCCGGCCCAGTCGAAGTATCCGGAGTCCCTGCTCTACAGTTACCTCACGATCCCGCGGTTCACGGCACCGCGCTGGTATTCCGAGGGCGGCGCCGTCTTCCTCGAAACGTGGATGGCGGGCGGACTGGGCCGCGCGCAGGGCGGATACGACGAAATGGTCTTCCGCGCGATGGTGCGCGACGGGGCCTACTTCTACGATCCGCTGGGACTCGTGTCGCGCGGGACCAAAGTCGATTTCCAGACCGGCGCGAACGCGTATCTCTACGGCGGGCGCTTCTTCACCTGGCTCGCCTACGTGTATACGCCGGACAAGGTCATCGGATGGATTCGCCGCGATCCGGGCAGCGAACGTTACTACGCCGATCAGTTCCAGCAGGTGTTCGGCCTGCCGTTGGAACAGGCGTGGCAGGACTGGATCAAATTCGAGCAGGCATTCCAGCGGGCCAACCTGGCCGAGGTGCGCAAATTTCCGATCACGCCGCACACCAAACTCGTGACGACCACATTGGGCTCGGTGTCGCGCATGCACTTCGACGCGGCCACCGGCACGCTCTACGGCGCATTTCGCTATCCCGGGGTCGTCGAGCACGTCGGGGGCCTCGACCTGCGCGATGGCAGCGTCCGGCACCTCGCGGACATCAAGGGCGCCATGCACTACATGGTCGCGTCCTTCGCCTACGACCCCCGCAGCGGCACGGCCTTCTACACCGACGACAACAACGCGCTGCGCGATCTCAAGTCGGTGGACGTGAAGACGGGCGAGGTCCGCATGGTGCTCGAGGACGCGAGCATCGGGGAGATCGTATTCAACCCGCGCGACCGCTCGCTCATCGGCGTGCGCCACCTCTATGGCGTGGCGTCGCTGGTGCAGGTTCCATATCCTTATTCCGACTGGAAGTCGATCCACACGTTTCCGTGGGAGCACGTGCCGACGGACCTCGACATCTCGGCCGACGGCCGGCTCTTGTCGGCGACGATGAACAACGAGAAGGGCGAGCAGTTCCTGCGCGTGTGGGAACTCGACAAGGTTCTCGCCGGTGATTTGAAGCCGCTGTCCGAGTACAGCTTCGGGCAGTCGGTGCCGGAGAGCTTCGTGTTCTCGGGGGACGGACGCTTCCTGTACGGCAGCAGTTACTACACCGGGGTGTCCAACATATTTCGCTTCGAGGTCGCCACCGGCGACGTCGTTGCGGTATCCAACGCCGAATCCGGATTCTTCCGGCCGGTGCCGCTCCCGGATGGGCGTCTCGCGGTGCTGACCTACACGGGGGATGGATTCGTGCCCGCCGTCATCGACCCGCGCCCGATCGAGGACGTCAGCGCGATCACTTTTTTGGGCGCGTTGGTGGCGGAAAAATACCCGGTGGTAAAGACGTGGCAGGTGCCCGGCCCGGGCACTGTCGACGTCGAGGCGCAAGTCACGGACAGGGGCCCCTACGTGCCGTGGAAGAAACTCGAACTGGTGAACGCGTTCCCGGTGCTGCAGGGCTACAAGAACGCAGTCGGAGTCGGCTACCACGCCAATTTCGAAGATCCACTCGCGTTCGCGAACCTGGGCATCACGGTGGCGTACACGCCGGGCCAGGACCTGCCGTCCGATGAGCGCACGCACATCGAGATTGCCGGTCGCTACCGTTTCTGGCGCGCCGCGTTGTCGTGGAATCGATCAGATTTCTACGACCTCTTCGGCCCGGTCAAGCGCAGCCGCAAGGGCTATGCCGCCAAACTCGGTTACGACTGGCCGATCATCTACGACAGTCCGCGCCGACTGGACCTCAACGTCGACCTCGCCTACTACGACCAGATCGACACGCTCCCGGGCGCGCAGAACATCAGCACCAGCTTCACCCGGCTGGTCACCGGCGAAGTCGGACTCCACTACACGGATGTGCGGCGCTCGCTCGGCGCAGTCGACGACGAAAAGGGCATCACGTGGGCGCTCGTCTACAACGGGAACCGCGTGAATGGCGCGATCACGCCGCAGTTTCGCGCCGAGCTCGACGTGGGCTATGCGCTGCCGCTCGCGCACTCGTCGGTCTGGCTGCGCAGCGCTGCGGGCTTTGCCAATGGTGACCGTAACAGTACGGTGGCCAATTTCTATTTTGGCAGCTTCGGCAACAACTACGTCGACGACAAGTCCATCAAGCGGTACCGCGAATTTTCCTCGATGCCGGGATTCGGCCTCGACGCAGTCAGCGCACTGAACTTCGTGCGCGAGATGGGCGAGTGGAACCTGCCGCCCTACATCTTCGAATCGGCGGGAACGCCCGGCTTCTACCTCACCTGGCTGCGGCCTTCGCTGTTCGTGGCAGGACTGTGGTCGAATCCGGGCAACGAGTCTCAGCGCAAGCAATATGCGAGCGTCGGCGGACAGGTGGACTTGAGCTTCAGCGTGCTGCATCGGTACGGGATGACATTGTCGGCCGGGTATGCGCTGGGCTACCAGGGTTCGAGTCGTGTCGGCACCGAATTCATGATCTCCCTGAAGATCATGTGAAGGCACGATTTTCGACGCAATGAAGCTCGACATGCTCGCGCCCACGGTGGTGGCCCTGCTGCCAGTGATCACGTTTCTTGCCGTACTGCTGTACCTCGACAGCTATAAGCTCGTGCGGCTGCGCACCGTCGTCGCGATCGTCGCCGGCGGCGCCGCGGCCGCTATCGTGAGCTACGAAATCAACGCGGCCGCGCTGGCCGTCTTCCCGCTCGACCTGCCCACGTTCTCGCGGTACGTGGCACCGGTCATCGAGGAATTCCTGAAGGCCGCGATCATCGTCGTCCTCATCCGGATGCATCGCATCGGCTTCCTGGTTGATGCCGCCATTTGCGGCTTCGCCGTGGGCACGGGTTTCGCGATGGTCGAGAACCTGTATTACCTGTACGCGATACCGGACGCGGATGCAGGTACATGGATCGTCCGCGGCTTCGGCACCGCGGTCATGCATGGCGGCGTCACCGCGATCTTCGCCATCATGGGTCTCACGATACTGGATCGCTCGCGATACGCGAATGTCCTGGCGCTGCTGCCCGGGTTCGTGCTCGCCGTGGCGCTGCACTCCGGCTACAACCACCTGTCGCCATGGCCCCGCGTCGCGGCGCTGGCCGCACTGGTGGTGTTGGCCCCGCTGCTGTACGCGGTATTCCAGCGCAGCGAGCAGGCCGTCGGTGCGTGGCTTGGGCATGGCTTCGACGCGGATGCCGAGATGCTGGAGATGATCAACACGGGGCGACTGACCGACTCCCCGGTGGGGCAATTCCTCAACACGATGAAGGGCACTTTCCGTGGCCCCGTGGTTGCCGACCTGCTTTGCTACCTGCGGATCTACACCGAGCTCGCGTTGCGCGCGAAAGGCGATCTCATGATGCGCGAGAGCGGATTCGACGTGCCGGTCGGTGACGAGACGCGGGCCAAGTTCGAGGAAATGCGCTTTCTCGAAAGCAGTATCGGCCGCACCGGGCTCAAGGCGCTGAAGCCGGTGCTGCACATGAGCCCGAAGGACTTGTGGCAGCTCTACATGCTCGGTGGATAGTTGCGCTCCGGCACGCCACCTCAGGAGTTGGCCCAGGGTGACTGCATCTTTGCGGTATAGTCGCCGCCGTCATGCGCCGCATTGCCATCGTCGAGGATGAACCCGCCATTCGCGCCAATTACGCCGAGGCGCTGCGCCGGCACGGGTACGACGTGGCCACCTATGCCAACCGCGCCGATGCGCTTGCCGC
>JANMCS010000003.1:0-4447 GCA_031361405.1 Betaproteobacteria bacterium | reverse complement strand
GCGATTGGCAAATTTCAGCAGTTTGCGATCGTCGACGAGCGTGGGCTGGAACCCTTTCACCTCGGCGGCAATGCAGGTGGAAAAGCCGCTGGCATCGAACAGCGTGATCGGCGCGCCCCCGCTGCGCCCGGTCAGCAGGGCCTCCCATGTCGTGGTCACGTCGTTGCCCACCGGCGTGACCAGGCCCACGCCGGTGATGGCCACGCGCCGCCGGGCGGACCTCATGGCAATCCTCGCGCTGCGAATTCGGCGCGCGCGGTGGCGACTGCCTTGCCGTCCGCGCTGACCGCGAGGTCCACGCTCACCCGATCGTCAGTGGTGCCATCGGTGCGGATGGAGGCACGCAACTGCAGCATCGTCCCGGGCGGCGTGAACGAGCGCACTTTCACGCGCGTCATTCGCGTGGGCACCACCGTCGTGGTCGCGGGCCAGCGACCGGCGCCCGCCAGCAGCTCACGGGCCAACGCCAACTGCGCGTCGAGCATCAGCGTGGCCGGAAACACCGGCCGCCGCGGAAAATGATCGTGGAAAAACGGTGCGGTCGGGGGAACGTGCAGCACGCCTTCGGCCACCGCGGGGTCGGCGCTGGTCGAACGCCGCGCACGCAATCGCGGCACGCCGCGAAAACGCCCGGGCGCCGCACCTGCGCCGGTGAGCAGCGCCAGGCGCGCCGCCATCACCACCGGATCGTCGAACTCGCCCACCGGCAGCATCGGTCCCAGGCAATCGCGCAATTCGATCACCTGGTCGCCGCCGACCGCCGCGTGGCCGTGATAGGCCACCGCCGCGTCATCACAATCGTCGACCTCGACGACGAGATCGAGCACCTGCCCGGGCCGCACGTCGCGTGTGAAGATCGTTTCGTGCGCCAGTGCGGCCACCGGCCGGCCGCGAAAATCGATCCGGGCCATTGCCGTCCATGCGGCGAGTTGGCCGACGGCTTCGGCGACCAGGCACGCCGGAAAATCGTCGATGTCCGCCGGGATCGCGAAGCTGCCGCGGGCGCGGACGCCGGGCTCAAACGCGGTGATGCGGTCGACGAAGGAGAAGGCGCTGAAATGATCCGCCATCCCGCGCGTCAGGCAGCCGCCTTGGCGTCGCGCTGCGCCTGCACGACCAGCTTGCAGAACGTTTCCGGCGTGAATAGCCGCGGAATGTCGGCGACTTTCATCGGCGACTTGAAGCGCTCGGCGGGCACTTCCGACAGGTACGACTTGAGCTGTGCCATGCCGGTGTCGGTGACGACACCCTTCTGCTCGAACTCGGCCTCGGTCAGCGCGCCGCGGGCGTTCTCGACAATCTTGCCGCGCGGGATCTTGATCTTGAACGCGCGCTCGAGCCGGAACACCATGTCCAGGAAATCGATGGACTCGGCATCGAGGCCCTCGATCAGCGACACGTTGGGCTTGATGTCCTCGACATCGCAGCCGAGCGCATCGGCCATCGTGGCCGCCACCGTGGGGAATACCGCGTCGATTTCGTCTTGCGAGATTGCAGTTGTCATCGTCTTGACTCCGTCTTGTTTCGTTCTCAATCCATCTTGAAGCCACCGTCCACGGTCAATACCTGGCCGGTGACGTAATTCGCGTAATCGGACGCCAGAAACCAGACGGCGTAAGCGATTTCCTCCGGCCGGCCATAGCGCTTCAGCAGGATGCGCGCCTTGACTTCGTCGCCCGCCATGTCCCGCACCGCCGCCGACATCTCGGTGTCGATCACGCCCGGCGCCACCGCATTGACGGTGATCCGGCGCGGCGCCAGCTCGACGGCCAGCGCGCGCGTCAGCGCATTGATCGCGCCCTTGCTCGCGGCGTAGTTGGTCTGGCCGCGGCCGCCCTTCTCGCCCGACACCGAGCTGATGTTGATGACCTTGCCGCCGCGCTGCGAGATCATGAACGGCGCCACGGCACGCGTCATGTTGAACACGCCGGTAACATTGGTGTCGAGGACATCCTGCACATCGGCGTCGGAAAATCCGGCCAGCGGATTGTCGCGGATCACGCCGGCGTTGTTGACGAGCAGATCGATACGCTCGCGGCGATCGGCCAGCCTGTCGATCGCGTGGGCGCACGCCGCGGAGTCGCGGATGTCGAGCTGCTCGGCGGTGACCGCGTGCCCGGCCGCGGCGGCCGCCGCCACCACTTCCTGCGCCGCCACCGCATTGTCGCGGTAGAAGAATGTGACATGGGCGCCGTCCTGCGCGAGCAACTCCACCACCGCGCGGCCGATGCCGCGGCTGCCGCCGGTGACGATGGCCGTGCGGCCCGCGAGCCCGGAGGGGAGGGTCAACGCCATGGTCAGCCCGAGATCGAGAAGCCGCCGTCGACCACCAGCGTGTGACCGTTGATCATCAAGGCCTCGGGCAGGCACAACAGGTAGACCGCATCGGCCACGTTGGACGTCGTCAACACCGGTCCGGCCGGCGTGCGCGCCGAAAAATTGGCGAGCAGCTCCTCGCGGTTGGGAAAGTAGGCCAGCGCGTCGGTATCGACGACGCCGGCGCTGACCACGTTGACGCGAATGCCGCGCGGTCCCAGTTCCTGCGCCAGCGCACGCGCCAGCGCTTCCAGCGCCGCCTTCGATGCGCCGATGAAGCCGTAGCCCGGCATCGCGCGTTGTGCGCCCAGGCTGGACAGCGCGATCACGCGGCCGCCGTCCACCATCAGCGGCAGCGCACGCTGGGTCAGCAGGTTCAGCGCCAAGGCATTGGTCTCGAGGCACCACCGCCAGTGCTTGAGCGTCATCTCCACCGTGGGTTTCAGCACCCCGCTGGCCGCGTTCGACACGAGGATGTCGAGGCGATCAAAATGATTGCGAAATTCGGCGAACAACTCATCGACGCTGTCGGGAATGCCGACGCTGCCCTGGATCGCGACGGCGCGGCGTCCTTGCGCACGCAGCGCGACACAAAGCGCCTCGGCTTCGTCGGCGCTGTTGTAGTAATTGACGGCGACATCACAGCCGGCGGACGCGAGTTTGGTGGCGATGGCCTTGCCGATGCCGCGTGCGCCGCCCGTGACCAACGCCACTTTGCCTGCCAGAACACCCGCCATGATCGAGGATCCGTATCGCGTTCGCGCCCGAACCCCCGGGGCGAAACGCGGCCGGTGGCGGGCAAACCCCTATTCTACCGTCCTCGCCCCGACGGACCGGACCGGCGCCGGGCCTGCGCGCAACAATGCCTGCGCTTCGAGCGCCCAATGCTTCTTGACGCTCCACCAGACGTCGGCGGCCCAGAGCAGGTTGTCGCCCGCGCCCGGCGGCAACGGACCGGGCGGAGTCCCCGGGTGATAGGCATCGATCCACGCCCGGGCGGCCGGGTCGGCGGCGAAGTCGGCAGTCACCGGCGCCAGCACATGATTGATGCTGGCGGGCAGCGAGACATTGCGCACGTGGGCGCGATCGCCTACCGCCTTGTAGCGCAGGTCGGCACCCGGCAGCGTCCAGGCCCACAGGTCGACCCCGATCGTGTAGCCGGTGAAGTCGTCCACCGTATCGGGGATCGTGTGCAACTTGTCCAGCAGCGTCCATTGATTCGGTAGCAGGAAGGCCGCCCCGCCCGCGGCGATCACCGACACATAGTCGATCGAAAGACCGACCACGGGACGCTGCAGGCCCGTGGCGGGATCGCGAACCGTGGTCCGCTCCAGCGCAAAGTCCGTCAGCGGATCCCAGACCCGCACGTCCTTGCCGTAGGCGCCGGCCAGCACGTGCAGCACCTTGACCGCCTGCATGCCGCCCTGGCTGTGCCCGATCAGCATCGGCGGCATCCGGTCGCGCTCGTAGTACCACGCGGCAATGCCTGCGAGGCGCTCCGCATCCTCGTAGGGACTGTGCGACCAGTCGCCCGAACGCGGTCCGCGGATCTTGTCCTCGGAGTAGCCCATGCCCACCAGAAAATGGCCGAACGACGTCATGCCGAGGTGGACCGGGTAGATGCCCCCGTGAAGCAGCATGATGCGCGGCGTGGGACCACGCGCCAGCACGTCCTTCACCTCCGCCGCGGAGATGCGCTCCGGATCGAGCGCCAGGATCCGCGCGGCGAGCGCCGGATCCGCACTCACCGGCGGCGCCAGTGCGATCGCCTCGCCGGTAATGCGCGGCGGCACCCAGCCGCAAGCGCCGGCAACGAGCGCCGTGAGCAGCAACAGGAGGAATGACTGCAGCGAAGGGCGCGCGTTCATGGCGATGAAGGACGTAACAACACTAGAGGGACTCCGCGCAAGCCACGAGCGCCGCGCCGATTCTGGCGACATCGTTGCGCTGGAATGCGGCGGTACGGTAGCTGATGCCGATCTGCAGGCATTCGCCCACTGCCGCCGGCGTCACCACGAGCGGCGAGAACGGGCCGGTGGAGCCGGCCCGCCGGTAACGGGTGATGGCCGCTGTACCCGGCGCATCGCGCCACAGGTTGTCGACATTCAGCATCGTCATGCCGGCCCACACC
>JANMCS010000478.1:0-7728 GCA_031361405.1 Betaproteobacteria bacterium | reverse complement strand
GACGCTGGTGCTGAACCGCCTGCGCGGCCGGATTGCCGTGCAGGTGGACGGCCAGATGAAGACCGGTCGCGACGTGGTCATCGGCGCCATGCTCGGCGCCGACGAATTCGGCTTCGCCACGGCACCGCTGGTCGTCACCGGCTGCATCATGATGCGCAAGTGCCATCTCAATACCTGCCCGGTAGGTGTGGCCACGCAGGATCCGGTGCTTCGCCGCAAGTTCACCGGCCAGCCGGAGCACGTCGTCAATTTCTTCTTCTTCGTGGCCGAGGAAGTGCGCGAACTGATGGCGCAGCTTGGCTTCCGTTCGTTCGACGAGATGATCGGACGCTCCGATTTGCTGGACATGCGCGAAGGCATCGCGCACTGGAAGGCGCGCGGACTCGATTTCTCCCGCGTCTTCCACCAGCCGCGCGCGGCCGCCGACGTGGCGCGCTCGCACAAGGAACTGCAGGACCACGGCCTGGCCGGCGCGCTTGATCACGCGCTCATTGCCGCCGCCGAACCCGCACTTGAACGCGGGCAACCGGTGCGCATCACGCAGCGCATCCGCAATGCCAACCGATCGGTGGGCGCCATGCTCTCCAACGCCATTGCCCGCAAGCACGGCCATGAAGGCTTGCCTGAGGACACGATCCATGTGGCCTTCGACGGAATTGCCGGGCAGAGTTTTGGTGCGTTCCTGGCGCACGGCATCACGTTCGAGCTGCAGGGCGCGTCCAACGACTATGTGGGCAAAGGCCTGTCGGGCGGGCGTATCGTCGTCTATCCCGATCCCGCCTGTCCGGCCAAGGCCGAGGACAACATCGTCATCGGCAACACCGTGATGTACGGCGCCACGGCCGGTGAAGCCTATTTCCGCGGCATTGCCGGCGAACGCTTCTGCGTGCGCAACTCCGGCGCGTCGGCGGTCGTCGAGGGTACCGGCGATCACGGCTGCGAATACATGACCGGCGGCACGGTGGTCGTGCTGGGCAAGACCGGGCGCAATTTCGCCGCCGGCATGAGTGGCGGCCATGCGTTCGTCTACGATCCCGACCGCACGTTTGCCGTGCATTGCAACATGGCCATGGTTGCCGTCGAGCCGTTGCAGTCCGAGGCCGCACAAATGGCGGAGGAAAGTGCGCTGGAAGCCGCCGGCAAGGGCCGCCAGCGCCACGCGGGCAAGGCCGATGCCGTGCTGGTGCGCGAACTGGTGGAGCGCCATCTGCGCTTCACCGGCAGCACGCTGGCGCTGAAGCTGCTCGACGACTGGGATGCCGCGCAGTCCGCCTTCGTGAAGGTGTTTCCGCATGAGTACCGGCGGGCGCTCACCGAAATGCACGAGCGCGCCAAGGCGAAGAGCATCGCACCGGCCATCAGGCAGCGCGCCGCCGCATAGGCAGCGTGCGGGACCGCCGGACCACCATGATCACGCGCCGCGGGCGGCGCGCCACCTCGCTGATTTCAATGAACTGACGACGCCATGGGCAAGATCACCGGGTTTCTGGAATTGCAACGAATCACCGAAGCGGCGCAGCCCACCGCCGAGCGGGTGCGCCACTATCGCGAATTCGTGGTCACGCTGAAGGAAGATGAAGCGGCGAAGCAGGGCGCGCGCTGCATGGACTGCGGCATCCCGTTCTGCCAGAGCGGCTGTCCGGTCCACAACATCATTCCTGACTGGAACGACCTCGTCTACCGGCACCAATGGGAGCGCGCGCTCGAGGTCCTCCACACGACCAATAACTTTCCGGAGTTCACGGGGCGCGTGTGTCCGGCGCCGTGCGAGGCTTCGTGCACGCTCAACATCAACAATGACGCCGTCGGCATCAAGTCGATCGAGCATTTCATCATCGACAAGGGCTGGGAAGAAGGCTGGGTCGTGCCGCTGCCGCCGGCGGCGAAGACTGGCCGGCGGGTCGCGGTGGTCGGTTCCGGCCCCGCCGGACTTGCGTGCGCGCAGCAGTTGGGGCGCGCGGGACACGACGTGATCGTGTTCGAGAAGGCCGATCGGATTGGCAGGCTCCTGCGCTACGGCATTCCCGACTTCAAGATGGAAAAGGGGCTGATCGACAAGCGGATGGCGCAGATGGCGCAGGAAGGTGTCGAGTTTCGCACTGGCGTGAATGTGGGCGTGGACCTGCCCGCTGCGCGGCTGCTCGCCGAGTTCGACGCCGTGGTGCTCACCGGTGGGGCCGAGATGCCGCGTGATCTTGACGTACCCGGCCGCGATCTCGATGGGGTTCATTTTGCGATGGAATTCCTGCCGCAGCAGAACGCAGCGGTCGCGGGGGACAAGGTGGCCAACCAGATCAAGGCCACCGGCAAGCACGTCGTCGTGATCGGCGGCGGCGACACCGGTTCCGATTGCGTGGGCACATCCAACCGTCACGGCGCGGCGTCGATCATGCAGTTCGAGTTATTGCCGCAACCGCCGGAGTCCGAAAACAAGCCGCTGGTCTGGCCCAACTGGCCTATCAAGTTACGGACGTCCTCGTCGCATGAGGAAGGCTGTGATCGGGACTGGTCGGTCACCACCAAGCGCTTCGAAGGCCGCAACGGCAAGGTCGAAAAGTTGATCGCCGCTCGCGTCGAATGGCATCGCGACGGCAACGCGCCGCCCAAGATGGTGGAAATTCCGGGTAGTGAATTCGAGATCAAGGCCGACCTGGTGCTGTTCGCGATGGGCTTCACGGGGCCGGTGCCAAGGGGTCTTTTGACCGAGCTGGGCGTCGAGCACGATGCACGCTCGAATGTGAAGGCCGACACCGAAACCTACCGCACCTCGATCGACAAGGTATTTGCCGCCGGCGACATGCGGCGCGGCCAGTCGCTGGTGGTGTGGGCCATCCGCGAGGGCCGGCAGGCTGCGCGGGCGGTGGACGAGTTCCTGATGGGAACCAGCGTACTGCCGCGCTGAAGCGCGCGGTTGCATCCCGCAGCACGATGACTGCGATCGTCACGCTCGACCTCGAGGGTTTTCGCCCGCTCGTCACGCCCGCGCAACAGAAAGCGGCTGTCCATGTGATCGAGGACGGCGGCGTGCTCGTGTTGCCGCGCGTCTCCTTCGTGCTGGCCGAGGACGAGCGCCGGTTCCTCGCACCGGAATGGTCCGACGGCCGGGCCAAGAACATCAGCGTCGAGATGCCGGGCAGCGACGCGCCTGCGTCTGCCGCGCCGCGATTGAAGGGCGCGCGTGGCGCCGCTGCCGATCTTGCCGCATTGACGGCGATGGTCGCTCGTTTCGCGGTCGATGCCGGCGCTCTGGTGACAACGCTGTTCCCTCGCTATGCGCCCTATGTACGACAGGCGCGCACCAGCTTCCGGCCGCAGCCCGCCGTGGGCCGGGCCGTGTCGTGGCGCAAGGATGATTCGCGCCTGCACGTCGACGCATTTCCGTCGCGCCCCAACCACGGCGCGCGGATCCTGCGGGTGTTCACCAATCTGAACCCGGTCGAGCCGCGGGTATGGCGGGTGGGGGAACCCTTCGAGACGGTGGCGCGCACGATGCTGCCGCGCATTCCGGCGCCGCTGCCGGGATCGGCGGCGGTGCTGTCCGCACTGCACGTCACCAAGGGCCGGCGCAGCCATTACGACCACCTGATGCTGCACCTCCATGACCGCGCCAAGGCGGACCTGACCTATCAGCGCGATTGCGCGCAGCAGGTCGTCCGTTTCGCGCCGGGCACCACATGGCTCTGCTTCTCCGATCAGGTGATGCACGCTGCGGTGTCCGGCCAGTTCATGCTTGAACAGACCATTCACCTTCCGGTGCGCGCGTTGTACGATCCGCAACGCGCCCCCCTGGCGATCCTCGAGCGATTGACCGGCCACCGGTTGATTCCGGACGCGGCGCGAACTTCCTGAAGGGTCCTGATGTTGCAAAATGATACTTTTATGCGCGCGCTCCGGCGCGAGCCGACCACGCACACCCCGATCTGGCTGATGCGCCAGGCGGGCCGCTACCTGCCCGAATACCAGAAGACCCGTGCGCGCGCCGGCAGCTTCATGGGGCTCGCCACCAACCCGGACCTCGCCACGGAGGTCACGCTGCAGCCGCTGGCGCGCTTTCCACTCGATGCGGCGATCCTGTTTTCCGACATCCTCACCGTTCCCGATGCGATGGGACTCGGCCTGACCTTCGCCGAAGGCGAAGGCCCGCGCTTTGCCACCACAGTGCGCGACGAGGCCGCCGTGCGCGCGCTGGCGGTACCCGACATGGCCAAGCTCCATTACGTGTTCGCGGCGGTGGCGCAGATCAAGCGCGAACTGCAGGGCAGGGTGCCGCTGATCGGCTTTTCCGGCAGCCCGTTCACGCTCGCAAGCTACATGATCGAAGGTGGCGGCAGTGCCGATTTCGCGCTGGTGCGCAAGATGGCATACCAGCGCCCGGACCTGCTCGATGCGATGGTCGCGGTCAATGCGCGTGCGGTAACCGCCTATCTGAACGCACAGATCGCCGCCGGCGCCGATGCGGTGATGATCTTCGATACGTGGGGTGGACTGCTGTCCGCCGCCGCTTACAAGCGGTTTTCACTGGCGCCGATGCGCGAGATCCTGGCGTCTCTGGCACCCGCCACCGATGGCGGCAAGGTGCCGACGATCGTATTCACCAAGGGGGGCGGCGCGTGGCTCGACGACATCGCTTCATCAGGCGCATCGGGCGTAGGTCTTGACTGGACCGTGGATATCGCCAAGGCGCGCGCGGCCGTGGGGCACCGGGTGGCGTTGCAGGGCAATCTGGATCCGCTGGTTCTCCTGACCGATCCCGTCACTGTCGCCCGGGAAGCGTCGAGCATCGTGCGGGCCGCCGGCTCGGCACCCGGACATATCTTCAACCTCGGGCATGGCATCGTTCCCGCCACGCCGGTCGAGAACGTTGCCGCCTTGGTGGAGGCCGTTCATGCCACCTCCCGGGAAACCCGCGCCGCTGCTTGAGTTGCAACGATTGCCACAGGGGAAATACCGTGAAACCCGCGCCATTGCTGGCTTTGCAGGGGCTTGACAAACGGACGCAACAGTAATTTCGCCGTCCAGTTATGCACATCAGGCGTCCCGCCCGCGGGCAATGCAGGCAAGCGTGAGGCTCGGCACGGTAATTGACCGCAACCTGCTAAAGAAGCAAGGATTTTCGACGGCGTGCCGGTATTGGCGTACGGGCGCGTTCCATGTCTGCGCCATAATGTTTTCGGCCGTCCGGTCACTTACGCACAAAGTTATCCACAAACGTTCCCGCGCTCAGGGCCAGTCCTTTGAAAATAACGACTTGGGCCTTGAACCTTTGGTCCGGACTCAAGATTTCGAACACTACAACTTATGTGAATGGGCCATGAGCAGTTACTTCACCCGCGCCTGCCGATGCCCATCGCACGGGTAGTGCTTCCGGTCGCTGCAGTGACCGCGTTCGACTACTGGATTCCCGAGGGTGCGCCTGTCCAGTGCGGCAGCGTGGTCCGCGTTGTCCTCGGTCCGCGCCGCCTGGTCGGTGTCGTGCACGAAGTCGTCGCCGAATCAAACGTGCCGCACGACAAGCTGCAACCGCTCGCCGCCATCGCCGATGTGCCGCCGCTGGCGGATGACGTGATGGCGCTGGCCGCATTTGTCGCGACGTACTACCAGGAGCCATTGGGACAGGCGCTGGCACTGGCGGTGCCGCCGTTGACGGCGGCCAAGCCGCGGAAGTCCCAGGTCGTGGCACCGGCTGTTGCGCCGGATGCTGCGGTGGGCGACATGAGTTTCAATGCCGAGCAGACGGCGGCCATCGACGCGATCGCTGCCGCCCAAGCCTTCGTGCCCTTCCTGCTCTTCGGCGTGACCGGCAGCGGCAAGACGGACGTCTACATGGCCGCCGCGCGACGCGTGATTGCGCGCGGCGGACAGGTACTGCTGCTCGTACCCGAGATCAATCTCACGCCGCAGCTCGCGCAGCGTCTCGATGCCGCACTGCCCGGCATTCCCATTGCATTGCTGCATTCCGGCCTGTCGCCCTCCGCGCGCCGCGCCCACTGGCTCGAGGCCGCCACGGGACGCGCGCGCCTGGTCGTGGGTACGCGGCTCGCCGTCTTTGCGCCGTTGCCTGACCTGCAGCTCGTGATCGTGGACGAGGAGCAGGACAGTTCATACAAGCAGCAGGACAACGTCCGCTATCACGCGCGCGACGCCGCGGTCTGGCGTGCGCATCACCGCGGCGTGCCCGTCGTGCTCGGCAGTGCCACGCCGTCGCTTGAATCGTGGCTGCATGGGCGCGACCAGCGTTATCGCCGTCTCGACCTGCGCCGGCGCGCCGATACGCGCGCCACGCTGCCGCTGATCCGGCTGGTGGACAACCGCGCGGCGCGGGACTTCGACGGCATCGGCGTGGAAATGCGTGCGGCGATCGCGCTGCGGCTCGCGCGGCAGGAGCAATCGCTCATCTTCGTCAATCGCCGCGGCTTCTCCCCGTCGCTCAATTGCGCGTCGTGCGGATGGGACGCGCAATGTCCGCGGTGCAGCGCGCGCCTCACCGTGCATCGAGTCCCGCCATCGCTGCGCTGCCATCACTGCGGCCATGTGGAACGCCTGCCCGCTGCGTGCCCCACCTGCGGCAACGTCGACCTGCTGCCGCTCGGCTACGGCACGCAGCGGCTCGAGCGCGCGCTGGCCACCGCGTTTCCGGAGGCCCGCATTGCCCGCGTGGATCGCGACAGCACGCGGGCGCGCGGCGCCTTCGCCGCGGTGCGCGACAAGGTGGCGGCCAACGAGCTCGACATCCTGGTCGGCACGCAGATGCTGGCGAAGGGCCACGATTTTCCGCGCCTCACGCTGGTGGGCGTGCTCGGCGCGGACAACGCGCTATATAGCGCCGATTTTCGCGCCACCGAGCGGCTGGGCGCGTTGCTGATGCAGGTCGCAGGACGCGCGGGCCGCGCGGGATTGCCCGGCGAAGTGGTGGTGCAGACCGACTTTCCCACGCATCCGGTGTATGTGGCCGTGCGCACACACGACTATGAGAGTCTCGCGGCGACGCTGCTGGCCGAACGGCGGATTGCCGCGTTGCCGCCATTCACGCATGTCGCACTGCTTACCGCAGAAGCGCATGAGCGTGCGGCCGTGGACAGCTATCTCGCGGCGGCGCACGCGGCCGCGCGGATGCTCGCCGAGTCGGCGCATCCGGAGGTGGAGGTGTTCGCGCCGGTCATTGCGCTGCTGGCGCGGCGCGCCGGCTTCGAGCGGGCGCAGATTGCCGTCCAGAGTGACCGGCGCGGCGCACTGCAGCGCTTCCTGGCCGAGTGGCAGGCGGCACTCGCGGAAGCGCCCGGGCAGCGGCGCGTGCGTTGGGCCATCGATGTCGACCCTGCCGGGTTCGGTTGAGGCCAACGGCTATAATCAATGGTTTTTCCATCTACGGCAGTTGTTGGGCAGCGAGTTGAAGCAATGAATGATGTGAAGGAGGCGTTACGGCAGGCGTTGGCCGCCGCAGTCGCGAGCACCCTGCCGGCCTGCGCCGACACGCCGGTGGCGCTGGAGCGGCCGAAGCAGGCCACGCACGGCGACTATGCATCGAATATCGCCCTGGCGCTGGCCAAGCGCGCGCAACGCAACCCGCGCCAATTGGCGCAAACGTTGCTCGACGCGCTGCCGGCGTCGCCGTTGATCGAACGCGCAGAGTTGGCCGGTGCCGGCTTCATCAACCTGTTCCTCACGCCTGCTGCGCGGCAGGCCATCGTGGCACGGGTGATGGACGAGGGCGACCGTTTCGGTCGCGTC
>JANMCS010000465.1:0-2066 GCA_031361405.1 Betaproteobacteria bacterium | reverse complement strand
CCGGCACCGGCGAATTGAAGACACTGCTGAAGGCGGACTGGCGCGGCGGCATGCCGCTGCCGCGCGGCTCGTCGCTGCTGTGCGGGTTCTACCTGAACGAACTGCTGCTGAAACTCCTGCCGCGCGAGGACCCCCACGGGGCGTTGTTTGCGGCCTACACACAGACGCTGCGCACGTTGGCCGGCGAAGCCAATGCCGCCGCGCAGGCCGCGCTGCTGCGCCGCTTCGAGCTGCGCCTGCTCGCCGAACTGGGCTACGCGTTGCCGCTGACCTGCGATGTCGAGTCCGGCGCGGCGATCGACGCGCATGGCATGTACCATTACGCGCCTGAGCGCGGGCCGCGCCTGGCCACGCGGCTGGAAGCGCGCGAACCGGGTCCGCGGCTGGTGCGCGGATCCACGCTGGTGGCGTTGGCCTCCGCGGATTTTTCCGACCTCGACAGCGCGGCCGAGGCCAAGCGCCTGATGCGCGAAGTGCTGGATCATTATCTCGACAGCCGGGCCATCTTCAGCCGGCGGATGGTGCGGGACCTGCAGGCCATCGAAGGGGAAGGGCAAGACTCTTGATCGAACTCGGCGTCAACATCGACCACGTCGCCACGCTGCGCGAGGCACGCAAGACCTACGAACCCGATCCCGTGTGGGCTGCGGTGGAAGCGCACCTGGGCGGCGCCGACGGCATCACCGTGCACCTGCGCGAAGACCGCCGCCACATCCGCGACGAGGACGTGCGCCGCCTGCGCGAGCTCGTGCACATCAAGTTGAATCTCGAGATGGCGGCCACCAGGGAGATGCTCGCGATCGCCTGCAAGCTGAAACCGGAGATGGCGATGCTGGTGCCCGAGGGGCGCCACGAGATCACGACCGAAGGCGGCCTCGACGTCGTGGCGCAGGAGGCGTCGCTCCAAGCCGCCGTGGCGCAGCTGGCGGATGCCGGCATCGTCAGCTCGGTGTTCATCGACGCTGATATGCGCCAGATCGAAGCAGCGCACCGTATCGGCGCCCGGGTCTGCGAAATCCACACGGGGCCGTATGCGCACGCGTTCCATGCGAAAGGGCGCGATCCGGAAAGTCCGGCGGTCGTGGCCGAGCTGCAGCACATCGCCGCGGCCGGCGCCGCCATTCGCGAGCTTGGGATGCGCTTCAATGCCGGGCACGCGCTCAACTATTTCAACGTGCAGCCGGTGGCGGCCCTGCCCGGCGTGCGCGAATTGCACATCGGGCATGCGATCGTCTCGCGTGCCATCTTCGTGGGCATCCGGGAAGCGGTGCGACAGATGAAGGCGCTGCTGCGTGAAGCGGCGGTGCCGCGATGACGCCGGTGGCGTTGCCGCGCGGTCCCGTCATGCTCGACGTGGGCGGCCTCGTGCTGGACGCGGCAGACCGCGCCCGCCTGCTGCATCCGCTGACCGGCGGCGTGATCCTCTTTTCGCGCAACTACACCGACGTGGCGCAACTCGACGCGCTGGTCGCGTCCATTCGCGTGCTGCGTACCCCATCGCTGCTGGTGGCGGTCGACCACGAAGGCGGGCGCGTGCAGCGTTTCCGCGAGGGCTTCACCGCCATCCCGGCCATGCGCACCCTGGGCACGCTGTGGGATCGCGACGTGGCCGCGGCCACAGTCGAGGCCGAACGTCTCGGTCAGGTGCTGGCCTCCGAGCTGCGCGCGCACGACGTCGACTTCAGCTTTGCGCCGGTGCTCGATCTTGATTTTGGCGGCAGCACGGTCATCGGCGACCGGGCGCTGCACGGCAATGCCAACGCGGTGGCGCATCTGGCGGCGGCGTTGCGCCGCGGGCTCAACCGCGGCGGCTGCGCTGCGGTCGGCAAGCACTTTCCCGGGCACGGCTTTGTCGCCGGCGATTCGCATCACGAGGTGCCGATCGATGAGCGCACGCTGGCCGCGATCGCGGCGGACGACCTCATTCCGTTCGGCGTGCTGGCGGCGCAGGGCCTGGAAGCGGTGATGCCGGCGCACGTCATCTATCCGGCGGTGGACGCGCTGCCCGCCGGCTATTCGCGGATCTGGCTGCAGGACATCCTGCGGCAGCGCTTCCGCTTCGACGG
>JANMCS010000452.1:0-1283 GCA_031361405.1 Betaproteobacteria bacterium | reverse complement strand
CAGCGCCAGCGCGCGGCGGGCCTGCGCGCGATCGGGCTGCAGCGGGATCGTATCGGCCAGCGGATGGCCGACGTAGGTTGCGGCGATGCCCTTGCGCGCATACATCGCCGGCTCGAACGGAAACAGGCACAGCATGTGATCGACCGCGGCACCGATCTTGTCGATGCGCGAGCCGCGCCAGGCCCAAATCGACGGGCTGACGAAGTGCACTGTGGGGATGCGCTTGTCCTTCAACTGCCGCTCGAGCCCGAGGTTGAAATCCGGCGCATCGACGCCGATAAACACATCCGGCGGTTCGCTGATCAGCCGCTTGGCCAAGGCGTTGCGGATGCCCAGGATCTCGCGGTAATGGCGAAGCACCTCCACATAACCCCGCACCGCCAGCTTCTCGTGCGGCCACCAGGCATCGAAGCCCTGCGCTCGCATGCGGGGCCCGCCGATGCCCATCGTCCGCGCATCGGGCCAACGTGCTTTCAGGCCACCCAACATCAGGCCGGCCAGCAGATCGCCAGAAGCTTCACCAGCGACCATCGCCAGCCGTGGTGCCGAGCCTGACATGCCGCTGGGCTGAGCGGTGTGTCGGTCAGCGGGCGATGCCGCGATGGGCATCCGCCAGGAACGCCGCCATCGAAGCCACGTCGGCCGCCGCCGCCGGGTGCGAAGCCGCCAGCAACTGGATTTGCTCGCTGGCCTGCGCCAGCGTGAGGCCGTTGCGATAAAGCAGACGATGCATCTGCTTGATCGCGCCGATGCGCTCGGCGCCAAAATCGCGCCGGCGCAGGCCTTCCACATTGAAGCCACGCACCGCGAGCGGGTTGCCATCGACCATCATGAAAGGCGGCACATCCTGCGACACCGCACTGGCAAAACCCACCATCGCGTGCGCACCGATCTTAACGAACTGATGGATGCCGGTGAGCCCGCCCACGATCACCCAATCGCCCACATGCACATGGCCCGCCAAGGTGGCGTTGTTGGCCAGGATGGTGCGATGGCCGACCTGACAATCGTGCGCGATATGCACGTAGGCCATGATCCAGTTGTCGTCGCCAATGCGCGTGACGCCGCTGTCCTGGGCCGTACCGAGGTTGAAGGTGCAGAACTCGCGAATCGTGTTGCGATCGCCGATGTGCAGCTCGGTGGGCTCGCCCGCGTACTTCTTGTCTTGCGGCGCGGCGCCCAGCGAAGCGAACTGGAAGATCCGGTTGTCGCGGCCGATCGTGGTGCGGCCTTCGATCACGCAATGCGGCCCGATCGTGCTGCCGGCGCCTACTTTGACATGC
>JANMCS010000318.1:0-1318 GCA_031361405.1 Betaproteobacteria bacterium | reverse complement strand
GCGCCGCAGGGCCGCCCCAAGGCGCGCGCCCCCTGGGGGGGGCGGTATGAAGATCGCCATCGACAACGGCCGGCTGGTGGATCAGGCGAGCGACCTCGATCGCGTCGCGTCGCTATACGTGGCGGCGGGCCGCATCGTGGCCGTGGGCGCCGCGCCCGACGGCTGGCATGCCAATCGCGTGCTCGATGCGAAGGGGCTCGTGGTCGCGCCCGGATTGGTCGACCTCGCGGCGCGGCTGCGCGAGCCCGGCTTCGAGTACAAGGCCACCCTCGAATCCGAACTTGGCGCCGCGGTGGCTGGTGGCGTGACCAGCCTGGCCTGTCCGCCCGACACCGATCCGCCGCTCGACGAGCCGGGGCTCGTGGAAATGCTCAAGTTCCGCGCGCGCTCGCACAACCAGGCGCACGTGTATCCGGTGGGCGCGCTGACGGTAGGCCTGCAGGGCACGACGCTCACGGAAATGGGCGAGCTGTCCGAAGCCGGCTGTGTCGCGTTCTCGCACGCGGACGTGCCGCTGATGGACAACCAGTTGCTGCGCCGGGCGATGCAATACGCGTCCACGTTCGGCTATCGCGTGTGGCTGCGTCCCGGCGATCCGTACCTGGGCCGTGGCGGCGTTGCACACGACGGCGAAGTGGCCACGCGCCTCGGCTTGCCAGGCATTCCTGCGATTGCGGAAACCATTGCGCTCGCCATCATCCTCGCGCTGGCCCGCGAGACCGGCGTGCGCCTGCATGTGGGCCGGCTGTCCGCCGCGGGCAGCGTGCAGATGATCCGCGCCGCGAAAGCGGAGGGGCTGGCCGTCACCTGCGACGTGGCCATTCATCACCTGCACCTGTGCGATCTCGACATCGGCTGGTTCGATGCCAATGCGCATCTCGTGCCGCCACTGCGCACCACCAGCGATCGCGCCGCGCTGCGCGCGGGTGTCGTCGACGGCACCATCGATGCCATCTGTTCCGATCATGCGCCGGTGGACGAGGATGGCAAGCTCGTCCCGTTCGGCGAGGCCGAACCCGGCGCCACGGGTCTGGAATTGCTGTTGCCGCTCACGCTGAAGTGGGCGCAGGAAGATCGTGTGCCGCTGGCCGCGGCACTGCGCCGCATAACGGGCGCGCCTGCCGACATTCTCGGCGTGGAGGCGGGTTCGCTGGCGTTGGGCCGGCCGGCGGATTTGTGCATCTTCGATCCCGAAGCGTGGTGGAAGGTCGAGCGCGGCGCGTTGAAGAGCCAGGGCAAGAACACGCCGTTCCTGGGACTCGAGGTCCCGGGTCGCGTGCGCTACACATTGGCAGGCGGGCAGATTGTCCACGAAGCC
>JANMCS010000422.1:0-1464 GCA_031361405.1 Betaproteobacteria bacterium | reverse complement strand
TTGGCGAAGCCGCGGTTGTCGGCCACGGCCGCGCGATAGCCGACATCGTCACCCGCCAGCGCTTCATACGGCGGCGGCAGGAAGAAGCCTTCGAGGCGCGCGAATTCGGCGACAGGTACGGTGGCGGCGCCACCACGCAGTTCATTCCATTCCGCCTCGACGTCGGCAGTGAACACCGCCGGCGTGCGCTCCTTCACCAGGATCTTGATCCGCGCCTTGTACTTGTTGTCGCGGCGCCCGAAGCGGTTGTACACACGCAGGATCGCGTCGAGGTAGTTGAGGATTTCATCGCGCGGCAGGAACTCGCGGATCACGTGGCCCACGATCGGCGTGCGGCCCAGACCGCCGCCCACCGCCACGCGAAAGCCGATGGTGCCGTCGTTGGCACGCACCAGCTGCAGGCCGATGTCGTGCACCAGGATGGCGGCGCGGTCGTTCTGCGCGCCCGTGACGGCAATCTTGAACTTGCGCGGCAGGTACGCGAACTCCGGATGAAACGTCGACCATTGGCGAATCAGCTCCGTGTACGGCCGCGGATCGACGGACTCGTCGCCCGCCACGCCGGCGAAGTGATCGGTCGTGGTGTTGCGGATGCAATTGCCGGACGTCTGGATGGCATGCATCTCCACCCGCGCGAGTTCCGCCAGGATGTCCGGGACCCGCTCCAGCGACGGCCAGTTGAACTGGATGTTCTGGCGCGTGGTGAAGTGACCGTAGCCGCGGTCGTAGGTGCGCGCAATGTGGGCCAGCGTGCGCAATTGCCGCGTCGACAGCTGGCCGTAGGGGATGGCCACGCGCAGCATCGGCGCGTGCTTCTGGATGTAGAGACCGTTCTGCAGCCGCAACGGGCGGAACTCGTCCTCGGAGAGCAGGCCGGCCAGGTAACGTCGGGTCTGGTCACGGAACTGGTCGACGCGTTGGTCGACGACACGTTGGTCGAAGGAGTCGTATTGGTACATGGCGGGTTCCGTTGCGGTCCCGCAGTGTGCTGGCGCTTCCTAATAATTAGAACGAATCAATCGCTATGCCGTTAGGTCTATCGGGAATATCGAGTTCGACAGGTGGCGATGCCTATAATTGCCCCATGACCACCGGACTGATCCTCTTTGCGCACGGCGCCCGTGACCCCAGGTGGGCCGAGCCCTTTGAGCGGCTTCGGCAGAAGGTGGAATCCGCCCGGCCCGGAATGCCAGTCACATTGGCGTTCCTGGAGCTGATGGCGCCGAGCCTCGGTGCCGCAACGGACGCGCTGGCGGCTCGGGGATGCACGTCCGTGCGCGTGGTCCCGATTTTCCTCGGACAGGGCGGTCATGTCCGCCAGGACCTGCCAAGGCTGGTCGGTGAAGTCCGCTTGCGCCATCCCGGCGTGACCTTTGAACTGCAACCGGCCGTGGGCGAGGATGACATGGTGCTGTCCACGATCGCGCAGGTGTGCGTGGGCGGGGTGCCCGACTAGCCTTGTTG
>JANMCS010000404.1:0-3312 GCA_031361405.1 Betaproteobacteria bacterium | reverse complement strand
CGTATGGCAGCATTCGACGGTGGCGTTCTGTACTGCATCGACGACGCCGAACGGGGGCACGATTTCGCCGCCAGCAAAAACCTGGATCTGGAATTTGCCACCGGTGGCCGATGCCACGCGCTTGGAAATCGTTTCCGCGCCGCCGTAGATCGTGTCGAGACTCTTCGGAAAGCTGGACGCCAGCCGCCATTTGACTTCGGGGGCGCCTTGCGCGAATGCAGGCGCGGTGCCGGCGGCAAGAATGCCCGCCATGCCCGTATTCTTGAGAAATTTACGACGTTCCATCAGGTGCTCCTCCAAAGTGCCGGTCGCCATGCCAGCGTGGGACTGCGCGATTTCAGGGGGTCGAGTCGCAACGACCACAGTGCAGGTTTTTTCGCCGCCGGGTGCACGCAAGCGCCCCCGACCGGATCCTGTCAACCTGAAAGTGTAAATGAAATTGACCCGTCGCAGCACATGGCCGCGTCGCGTCAGGACGAGAGCTTGCGGACCGCCGAAAACAATGCCCACGACCACCCGGCCTGCTGCTCCAGCGTCTGCGAAAAGCGGATCAGGTATCGTGCGTTGCCGGTATCCAATTCCACCATCCCGCCGGACATGAACTTGTGGTCCGGCCCGATCAGGCTGCGCTGCGAGGACTGGCGATTGTCCGCATGGTTGGGCAGGTAGATGCCGAAGAAGGGCCGATCGGCGGGAACGCGCCCCGCTTCCGACGGATAGACCCAGCTGCGCATCAGCACGCGCACCATGCGCCGCGCGATGATCTCCACGCCCACGGTCACTTCATCGACCTGTTGCCGCTGCATGCGCCGGACGACCGCGAGCGACCATTGGTCGGCCTCCTTGATCGCCACCAGTTCGCCCAGCTTGGCGGGTGCCTCCTTGGCGGGCGCCACGAGCCGACATCCGGTGTCGCTGCGGTCGGTCAGTTTCCAGGTCGTGCCGCGGATGCGCCGCGCTACCGATTCGGGATTGGCGTGTGGATTGACCAGCTGCGTGACTTCATCGTAACTGGCGGCAATGCCGGGCGTTCGCGCCTGGTCGGGCAGACGCTCGATCTCCGCCACGGCACGCGTCAACGCCTGCAGGCCGACGACGACGCGCACATCGCCGTCCGTGGCGTGGCGCGGCGCGCGCGGGGCCTGGGCGATGGCCTCGGGGCCGAACAGCGACGCCAGGCGCATCAGCAACAGCCGCTGCTCACGCACCGGCAGGTCGCCCTGCTTCGCCAGTTCTTCGTCGTGTTCGGGCAGCCAGCGCATGCGCTCGACGATGCGCGCGTAAACAGGACCGGTATCGAGGCACAACACCCGCCCGCCGGCATTGGGGCGCTCGCGCCGCCGCAACCCCGACGACCCGGTGAGGTCGACAAAAAAAGACGCGCCTTCGGAGGGCGGTGGCGTCAACGCAAGGGAAGGCGCCCAATCCTCGAGCTGGCGCGCGACCCATTCGACCTGGTCGGGCGTGAAGTTGCCGGAATCAAGCCGCATCAGCAGCAGGGTCTTCAGGTATTCCTGCTCGAAGGACACGCCCGGCTTGCCGAACGCGCCGACGCCGAATACCAGCTGCTCGCGTTGCCAGCCGCGCTGCCGCGCGTATTCGTAGAGCTCGTGAAAATCGCGCCACTGCGCGGGGATCCATTGGCTGTAGCGATAAAGCCTGTATTTGCCGTCGAGGCCGCGATAGTGCGCAAGGCGCACGATGACCCACGGCAGGATCGCACGCCAGCGCTTGTTGTCGGCACGCGGATAACCGGCCTTCAGCGCGAGTTGATAGGCCGCAGTGAACGCCTTGACCAGGTCGAACACCGAATGCCACAGACGCGACTCGACGCCGGTGCTTTTCTGGTAATTGATCGTGTATTGCTGCGTGAGCTGCGCCAGCACGGGCTCGAGACGGCCGTCGATGCGCAGCAGCGCCTCGACCTGCGCCGGACCGGCCTCCTTGCGCGCGCCGGGAAAACCCGCGACCAGTTCGAGCGCTTCCTTTTGCAGCGCGGCCGCGTCGCTCGCCGGCAGATGCGCGATCCAGCGCGCCGCGTTGTTGGCGCTGGACAGCGGGTCGGCCAGCGCCCGAAACCAGTTGGTCAGCGGTTCGATCACGGGGTCGATGCAGGCGCGCGCCGCGTGGTCATGGTCAGCTGCCGGCCACGGTCATGCGATCGATCAGGATCGAGCCGGTGTGCCGCGAGCCGCGACGATCGACGTCGTTGCCGATGGCCACGATGCCATGGAACATCGCCCGCAGGTTGCCGGCGATCGTGATCTCCTCCACGGGGTACGCAATGGCGCCATCCTCGACCCAGAATCCCGCCACGCCGCGTGAAAAATCGCCGGTGACCGGGTTGACGCCGTGACCGAGTTGTTCGGTGACGAGCAGGCCACGACCCATCCGGCACAGCAGCGCGGAAAAATCATCGTTGCCCGGGGTCAGCACAAGGTTGTGACTGCCGCCGCCGTTACCGGTGGATTGCATGCCGAGCTTGCGCGCCGAATAGGACCCCAGAAAGTAACCCTGGACCACGCCGTCGCGAACGACGTCGCGCGCCACGGTGGCGACGCCTTCGCTGTCGAAAGGCGCGCTGCCCCGGCCGCGCAACAGATGCGGCTCTTCGCGCAGGTGCACGTCGGGCGCAAACACCGCCTGTCCCAACGAGTCCTGCAGGAAGGACGACTTGCGATAGAGACTGCCACCGGAAACGGCGTGCACGAAAAAACCGATCAGGTCGGCGGCTTCGGGCGCCTCGAACAGCACCGGACATTCAAGCGTGTCGAGTTGCCGCGCGCCCAGTCGCCGCACGGCGCGCTCACCCGCGAGGCGCCCGATGGCCGCGGCAGGCGCCAGGTCGCCGGCTGCGCGTGCGGCGCTGTACCAGTAGTCGCGTTGCATCGCATCGTCCGCTTCGGCGATGACGGCGCAATCGATATGGTGGCGCGACGTGCGATAGCCCCCCGCGAAACCCAGCGAGTTGGCGTAGATGAATTCGGATTCGCTGCGCGCGACGGTGGCGCCTTCGCTGTTGGTGATGCGCGGATCGACGGCGCGTGCCGCAGCCTCGGTTTCGCGACCCAGCTCGATCGCAGCCTCGACGGACAGGTCCCACGGGTGATACAGGTCGAGATCGGGCCAGTTGCGCGCCAGGCGGCCAGGGTCAGCGAGGCCGGCGGCCGGGTCGTCGGCCGTGTAGCGCGCGATCGCGATGGCTTTGTCCACCGCCGCCGCAATCGATGCGTCGGAAAAATCCGCGGTGCTCGCATTGCCGCGCCGCTGCCCGACATAGACGGTGATGCCGATGCTCTTGTCGCGGTTGTA
>JANMCS010000399.1:0-3336 GCA_031361405.1 Betaproteobacteria bacterium | reverse complement strand
GTGGCGACGCGTACGGGCAAACGAATTCGCATTCAACGAGCTTAGGACCATCCATGAATCAGGGAAAAATTGTTCAGTGCATTGGCGCGGTCGTCGACGTGGAGTTTCCGCGCGACCAGATCCCCGAGATCTACGATGCATTGAAGCTTGACGAGATCGGGCTGACGCTCGAGGTGCAGCAGCAGCTGGGCGATGGCGTCGTGCGCACGATCGCGCTCGGCAGCTCCGACGGCCTGCGTCGCGGCATGATGGTCGTGAATACAAAGGCGCCGATCCTGGTGCCCGTCGGTACCGAAACGCTGGGTCGCATCATGGACGTGCTGGGTCGGCCGATCGACGAGCGCGGCCCGGTGGCCGCCACCAAGACAATGTCGATCCACCGTGCTGCCCCCGCATACGAAGAACTGGCACCGTCGACCGAGCTGCTCGAGGTGGGCATCAAGGTCATCGACCTCATCTGCCCGTTTGCCAAGGGCGGCAAGATCGGCCTCTTCGGCGGCGCCGGTGTCGGCAAGACCGTCACGATGATGGAACTGATCAACAACATCGCGTCGGCGCACTCGGGCCTGTCGGTGTTCGCCGGTGTCGGCGAGCGCACGCGCGAAGGCAACGACTTCTATCACGAGATGATCGACTCCGGCGTCGTCGACAAGGACGAACTGTCCAAGTCGAAGGTCGCGATGGTGTACGGCCAGATGAACGAGCCGCCGGGCAACCGCCTGCGCGTGGCGCTCACCGGCCTCACGATCGCTGAATCGTTCCGCGACGAGGGCCGCGACGTGCTGTTCTTCGTCGACAACATTTACCGCTTCACGCTGGCCGGCACCGAAGTGTCGGCACTGCTCGGCCGGATGCCGTCCGCCGTGGGCTATCAGCCCACGCTGGCGGAGGAAATGGGCCGCTTGCAGGAGCGCATCACGTCGACCAAAACGGGCTCGATCACCTCCATCCAGGCCGTCTACGTTCCCGCGGATGACTTGACCGATCCCTCGCCCGCCACGACGTTCGGCCACCTGGACGCCACCGTTGTGCTGTCGCGCGACATCGCGTCGCTCGGTATCTACCCGTCGGTGGACCCGCTCGATTCGACGTCGCGCCAGATCGATCCGCACGTCATCGGCGAAGAGCATTACAACTGCACGCGCCGCGTCCAGCAGACGCTGCAGCGCTACAAGGAACTGCGCGACATCATCGCCATCCTGGGCATGGACGAGCTGTCGCCTGACGACAAGCTGGCCGTGTCGCGTGCACGCAAGATCCAGCGCTTCCTGTCGCAGCCGTTCACGGTAGCCGAAGTGTTCACCGGCTCGCCGGGCAAGTACGTGGCGCTGAAGGACACGATCAAGGGCTTCAACATGATCGTCAACGGCGAATGCGATCACCTGCCGGAGCAGGCGTTCTACATGGTCGGCACGATCGAAGAAGCCTTCGAAAAAGCCAAGACTCTGCAATAAGCGGGACCTGAGGCCATGGCACACACCATCACCGTCGACGTCGTCAGCGCCGAAGAGCAGATTTTCTCCGGCGACGCCGAGTTCGTCATCCTGCCGGGGGTGGACGGCGAACTGGGCGTCTATCCGCGCCATACGCCGCTCTTCACGCAGATCAAGCCGGGTGCCGTGCGCATCAAGATGCCCGGCGTGGCAGAAGAAGTGCTGGTGTTCGTGCAGGGCGGCTTTCTCGAAGTGCAGCCGCACAAGGTCACCGTGCTGGCCGACACCGCGATCCGCGCGCATGACCTGGATGAGGTCAAGGCGCTGGAAGCCAAGAAGAAGGCCGAGGAAGCGATGGCCAACAAGGACTCGTCGTCCAACTTGGCCACCGCGCAAGCCGAGCTGTCGATCGCGATGGCGCAGCTGGAAGCCATTCGCAAGTTCCGCAATCGCGCGTAGCGATCGACGTCGTTGCGGTAATGGAAAAGGCGGCTTGCGAGCCGCCTATTTGTTTGGTGCAGAGGGTGGCGAGTGGCGTGCGATGTGGATGTCTGTAGGCGAGGCGACCCGCACCGCGACGAAAACCGATCCTGACCGTCCGTCCCGCTGGTGCCCATGGCGTGCCCCGTACGCGAGCGAATGGCGCGGGATCTGCGCCCCCAAATGCTAGAATGCTGCATTGCAACATAAGGGCATTGTCCCCGGGGATTCCATGGCTGACCTCCATCGCACCATCGACCGTTCACTGCGCATTTCCCGCACCGTGTCGGGCCTTCTGCAGCAGCGCGTGCGCAAGGCGAGAGAAAGGACCGTTGCCAGCATCCGGCAAGCACGCGACGCCGAATTCGGGCGCGGGTCCGCCTCGCTGCTGAAGCCCTTCGCGATGTGGCGGCAATGGTCGGAATACACGATCGATGCGGGGCAGCGCTCGGTGCTGTACTGGGACACGCTGCGCCGCCGCGGCAACCAGTGGCTGGAACATGAAGCCGCCGGTAAGCCGCCGGTGCTGAAGTACAAGTACGAAACCATTGTCGACGCCCGCACCTTCGAGCGCCCCGCCAACTACGCGCTGGTGCGCATCATCCCGCCCAAGGGCGTGGTCGTCGACAACGCCAAGCGCCCCTTCGTGATCGTCGATCCGCGTGCGGGCCACGGCCCAGGCATCGGCGGCTTCAAGGAAGAGTCCGAGGTCGGCGTGGCGTTGTCGGCCGGACACCCTGTCTATTTCCTGATCTTCTTCCCCGACCCCGCGCCGGGGCAGACGATGGCCGACATCATTGATGCTGAGGCCGAGTTCATTCGCATCGTGTCCGAGCGCCATCCCAGGAGCCAGAAGCCCGTGATCGTCGGCAACTGCCAGGGCGGCTGGGCGGTGATGATGCTTGCGGCGGCGCGTCCCGACATCGCCGGACCGCTCGTCATCAACGGCGCGCCCATGTCGTACTGGTCGGGCAACGACGGCGAATCGCCGATGCGCTATGCCGGCGGTCTGCTGGGTGGCGCGTGGTTGTCGCTGTTCGCCTCGGATCTCGGCGCCGGCAAGTTCGATGGTGCGCATCTCGTGCAGAACTTCGAGTACCTGAATCCCGCCAATACGCTGTGGGAGAAGTGGTATCACCTGTACGCCAACATCGACGAGGAGCCCGCGCGCTTCCTCGAGTTCGCACGCTGGTGGGGTGGCTTCTACCTGATGAACGAGGACGAAATCCGCTGGATCGTCAACAACCTCTTCGTCGGCAACAAGCTCGCCTCCGGCGAAGCGCGCCTCGGCCCCGGCCGCTATTTCGATCTCAAGGCGATCAAGCAACCCATCATCGTGTTTGCCTCGATGGGCGACAACATCACCCCGCCGCAGCAGGCGTTCAACTGGATCGCCGACGTCTATTCGTCCACCGAGGAAATC
>JANMCS010000391.1:0-4919 GCA_031361405.1 Betaproteobacteria bacterium | reverse complement strand
CCCGCGGTCATCAGCACATCCTTGTGCGCGATGGGCACGCCCGCCAGCGGCGGCGCGTTGCCGGCGGCCAGCGCGGCATCGGCCATGCGCGCCTGCGCCAGCGCGCCGTGGCGGTCGATGGTGACGAACGCATTCAGCACTGGCTGCGCCGTGTCGATGCGGTCGAGCAGGCTCGTGGTGAGTTCGACGCTGGAGATGGTGCGCGCGCGCAGCGCCATAACCTGCCCGGCAACCGTAGCGGTGATGGGTTCGGCCATCGCTTACTCCACCACGCGCGGCACGAGATACAACCCGTCGTCCACGGCCGGCGCGACGCTTTGATACAACGCGCGCTGGTCATGCGCCGTGACGGCGTCGTCGCGCAGCGGCAGCATCACGTCCTGCGCATGCGCCATCGGCACGATGCCGGTGGTGTCCACGGCCTGCAGCTCGTTGATCATCGCAAAGATGGCCTCGAGCTTGCGGTGGACTTCGTCCGCGGCGGCCGCGTCGATCTCGATGCGCGCCAGATGGGCGATGCGGTGAACGTCGGCGAGAGTCAGTGCCATGGCGCGGGGCCGAGCGCGTCGGCCAGACATGCGGTCCCTGCGGTTTGCGGCGGGGACCGGGTTGCGGGAAGGTGGGGTGCGGGAGCCGCCATGCCGCTGGAATGCCGGATGGTAAAAAACCGCGCCAAATCAGTGCTGAAGGGCAAGTGCAATGCTATCATAATCGACAATGTTTTAAGCACCCGCGCCCGCCGTTGCTGCCGGGTAACGCCCCACCTCAGGACTGCGACACCACGCGGCCCCCATCTGTCAGGTTGTACGCATTCATGTTCGAATTCTTCAAAGGTTATTTCGGCAGCGATCTGGCAATCGACCTCGGCACCGCCAACACGCTCATCTATGTGCGTGGCAAGGGCATTGTCCTGAACGAGCCGTCGGTTGTCGCCATCCGCCTGGAAGGCGGCCCCACCGGCAAGAAGGTGATCCAGGAAGTCGGGCTCGCGGCCAAGCAGATGCTGGGCCGCACGCCGGGCAACATCACGGCCATCCGGCCGATGAAGGACGGCGTCATCGCCGACTTCACGGTGACGGAGCAGATGCTGAAGCAGTTCATCAAGAAGGTGCTCGACTCGCGCCTTTTCTCGCCGTCACCGCGCATCATCATCTGCGTCCCCTGCGGCTCCACGCAGGTCGAGCGCCGCGCGATCCGCGAGTCCGCGCTGGGCGCGGGTGCCTCCAAGGTGTACCTGATCGAAGAACCGATGGCCGCAGCCATCGGCGCCGACCTGCCCGTGGGCGAGGCCACCGGCTCGATGGTCGTCGACATCGGCGGCGGCACCACCGAGGTCGGCGTGATCTCGCTGGGCGGCATGGTGTATTCCGGCAGCGTGCGCGTGGGCGGCGACAAGTTCGACGAGGCCATCGTCAACTACATCCGCCGCAACTACGGCATGCTGATCGGCGAAACCACCGCCGAAACGATCAAGAAAACCATCGGCTCCGCGTTTCCCGGATCCGAGGTCAAGGAAATGGAAGTCAAGGGCCGCAACCTGGCCGAGGGCATTCCGCGCAGCTTCACCGTATCCTCCAATGAAATCCTCGAGGCCCTCACCGACCCGCTCAACAGCATCGTGTCGGCGGTCAAGAGCGCGCTCGAGCGCACGCCGCCCGAACTGGGCGCAGACATTGCCGAACGCGGCATGGTGTTGACCGGCGGCGGCGCCCTGCTGCGCGACGTCGACCGGTTGCTGATGGAGGAGACCGGGCTGCCGGTGATCGTCGCCGAAGATCCGCTGACGTGCGTGGTGCGCGGCTGCGGCAAGGCGCTCGAGAACATGGAGAAGCTGCACACGATCTTCACGTCGGACTGAACCGGTGCGCACGATCCGGCACGTCTCCGCCGATCCGCCGCCGTTTTTCCATCGCGGGCCCACGCCACTAACCCGGCTCGCGTTCTTCGGTCTTCTGTCAATTGCGCTGATGTTCGCGGACACGCGCTATCGCTATCTTGAAGGCATCCGCCAGGTGGCCGCGGTGGCGCTCTATCCGCTGCAGCGCGCGGTGCAGATGCCCGGCGAAGCATTGGGCTGGGTCGCCGCCTATTTCAGTTCCAAGCGCGCGCTGGCCGACGACAACGCGGCCCTGAAGCAGGAACTGGTGGCCATCGCGCCGTCCGTGCAGGGCTTTGCCGGACTGCGCGACGAAAACGCCAGACTGCGGGCGCTGCTCGAAATGCGCGCACGCTACCCCGGTAGCGCCACGGCCGTGGAAGTCCTCTACACCGGTCGCGATCCGTTCACGCAAAAGATCTTCATCAATCGCGGCACCGATGCCGGCATCAAGGCGGGCGAGGCGGTGATCGATGAACTCGGTGTCGTCGGACAGGTCACCCGGGTCTTCCCGATGATGGCCGAGGTCACGCTCGTGACCGACAAGGATCACGCCGTACCGGTACGCGTGGAACGCAGCGGCGTGCGCAGTGTGTTCTTCGGCGCCGGCGCCGGACGTCCGCCGGAGTTGCGCTTCATGGCGCCGTCGGCCGACATCCGGCCCAAGGACAAGCTCTACACGTCCGGCATCGACGGCACCTATCCGCCGGGTCTTGCGGTCGCGCAGGTCGAAGCGGTGGAACGCGAAACCGGCCAGGTGTTTGCGCGCATCACCGCGCGTCCGCTGGCCGGGGCCGATCGCAGCAGCTTCCTGCTGGTGCTGGGGGAGAGTGCCGCGCAAATGCCGCGCCCGGAAGAGCCGGTCGACGCCACCGCCGAGAAGAAAACCGGCCGCGGCAAGGGCCGGCGCGGAAACTGATGGCGATGCCCTCCACCGGATTCGTGCATCGCCCCCACCGGGGAATCGTCGCGTGAACTATCCCCGCGCCACCACCTTCGGCTCCGCCCGCCCGGAGGAAATCCTGCGCTCGGTGAACCCGTGGTTCATCCTGCTCACGTTTTTCCTCGGCTTTCTCGGCAACAGTGCGCCGGCGTCCGGACTGACGCTGATGCTGCGGCCCGATTTCCTCGCGCTGGTGATCCTCTACTGGTGCATCCAGGAGCCGCGCTATGTCGGGGTGGGCGTGGCGTGGATGCTGGGCCTCGTGATGGATGTGGGCGACGCCACCGTGTTCGGCCAACACGCGCTCGCGTATGCGGTGCTGGCTTACGGCGCTGAATATTTCCGCCGGCGCGTGCAGCGGTTTCCGCTGTGGCAACAGGCGCCGCAAGTGGGCGTGCTGCTGCTCGTCTGCGCGGCCATTGTCCTGCTGGTGCGCGTGGTCGGCGGCGCCCCAATGCCGCGGTGGACCTACATCGTGTCGCCCATCGTCGGTGCATTGCTGTGGCCGCTGCTGTCGGTGCTGCTGCAATGGCCGCAGCGTCCCACGCGTTCGCATGGGGACCGCTGATGGCCCGCCGCCTCTTTGGCAAACGGCGCAGCGGCTACGACAGCAGCCGCGCCTTCGGTGCACCCGAAGTGCGCAACTCCGAGCGCGAACTGTTCCTGTTCCGCCGGCGGCTGTTCGTCGCCGGCAGTTTCGCGTTGCTGGCGTTCGCCGGACTCTTCGGCCGCTTCTTCTACCTGCAGGTGGTGCAGCACGAACACTACCGCACGCTGGCCGAATCCAACCGCATCGCCATCGTGCCCATCGTCCCCAATCGCGGTGTGATCACCGATCGCAACGGCGTCGTGCTGGCCCAGAGTTATTCGGCCTACACGCTCGAGCTCACGCCTGCGCGCATCCGCAACCTCGAGGCGACGATCGACGAGCTGGCCACCGTCGTCGACATCCAGCCGCGCGATCGCAAGCGTTTTCGCAAGCTGCTGGACGAATCGAAGAATTTCGAAAGCATGCCACTGCGTACCCGCTTGTCCGACGAGGAGGTCGCGCGCTTCGCCGTCAATCGCTACCGTTTCCCCGGTGTCGAGATCAAGGCGCGACTCTTCCGCCAATATCCGTTCGGTGAAGTGGCCTCGCATGTGCTGGGCTACATCGGCCGCATCAACGACAAGGACATCGAGCGCATCGCGAGTTGGGAGGAAGGCGCCAACTACAAGGGGTCCGACTACATCGGCAAGGTGGGCGTGGAGCTGTCCTACGAACGCGAGCTGCACGGCAACACCGGCGTGGAAGAAGTGGAAGTGGATGCCGCGGGCCGGGCCGTGCGCACGCTGTCGCGCTCGCCGCCGGTATCCGGCAACAACCTGAAGCTGTCGCTCGACATCCGGCTGCAGGAAGTGGCCGAGGCCGCGTTCGGCGACCGCCGCGGCGCGCTGGTGGCCATGGACCCCACCACCGGCGACATCCTGGCCTTCGTCTCGAAGCCGGGGTACGACCCCAACCTGTTCGTCGAGGGCATCGACTCCGCCAACTGGGAATTGCTCAACGAATCCCCCGACAAGCCCTTGCTGAACCGCCCGCTGCGCGGCGCCTATCCGCCGGGGTCGACGATCAAGCCGTTCCTCGCCCTGGCGGCGCTTTCCTCGGGCAAACGCACGCCGGGCCAGACGATCAACGACCCGGGATTTTTCCAGTTGCCGGGATCGTCGTATCGCTTCCGCGACGACAAGCCGGGCGGGCACGGTGCCGTCGACATGTACAAGTCGGTGGTGGTGTCGTGCGACACCTATTACTACGTGCTGGCGAGCGAAACCGACATCGACGATACCGCGCGCTTCCTGACGCAGCTGTCGTTCGGCCGCAAGACAGGCGTGGATATCGAGGGCGAGCTGACCGGCGTGCTGCCATCGCGCGAATGGAAGCGCACCCGCTTCGCCGGCGAAAAGTATCGCGAGGAACATCGCAAGTGGTATCTCGGCGACTCCATTTCCGCCGGCATCGGCCAGGGCTACAATTCGTTCACGCCGATGCAGCTCGCCGAAGCCATCGCGACCATCGCCAACGATGGCGTGGCGTTCAAGCCGCACCTCGTCAAGAAG
>JANMCS010000380.1:0-1257 GCA_031361405.1 Betaproteobacteria bacterium | reverse complement strand
GGGATATCGGCATTTCGGGGTGGAGTAAACTCGCGGATTGTAGCGTGACCGTCCATGCCGCGTCGCTGCGACGCGCGACTCTCGAAGCGAACCACCATGGCCGATGCCGAATCCGGATTTCCCCCGCTGGTCCTGACTTTTGCCGCATCCGATCCTTCGGGCGGCGCGGGCATGCAGGCCGACCTGCTCACGCTCGCGAGCATGGGCTGCCACCCGTTGTCCGTGATCACCGCGATCACCGTGCAAGATTCGCTCGGGGTTGAGGCCGTGATGGCCATCGATGCCGACTGGGTCGCCGACCAGGCGCGTTGCCTGCTTGAAGACATGCCCGTCGATGCGTTCAAGATCGGCGTGCTGGGCAGCGTGGAAAACATTGCCGCGATCGCCGAGATCCTGTCCGACTATCCGGATGTGCCGCTGATCCTCGATCCGGTGCTGGCCTCGGGCCGTGGCGACGAGTTGGCCACCGACGACATGACACGCGCGCTGCGCGAATTACTGTTGCCGCAAACGACCATCCTTACGCCCAATACACTCGAACTCCGGCGCCTGGCCGAGGCCGAGGAGGACGACGAGCGCACGCTCGAGCAATTCGCGGCCAAACTCATGGAAACCGGCTGCGAATACGTGCTGGTCACCGGCACGCACGAGAACACGCCGCAGGTGATCAACACGCTCTACGGCAAGAACGGCGTGATTCGCACCGACAGCTGGCCGCGGCTGGCCGGCAGCTTCCATGGCTCCGGCTGCACGCTGGCGGCGGCCATTGCCGCGATGCTCGCCAACGGCCTCGACCTGCCCGAAGCCGTGCGTGAGGCGCAGGACTATACGTGGCAGACGCTGAAGAAGGCGTACCGCCCCGGCATGGGCCAGTTCCTGCCCGATCGGCTGTTCTGGGCGCGCGACGAATCGGACGAGGTCGACGAAGAACCCGCAGTCCCGCGTGTCGCCGATGTGCGTGGCAGCCACTAACGCGCGCGTTCGTCCGTCGCTGCATTGATGAAGCAGGGCACCACCGCGCGCATCGCCGGGCTGTATGCGGTCACGCCGGATCTTGCCGACACGGCACGGCTGCTGGACAAGGTGGCAGCGGCAATCGCGGGAGGTGCGGCCGCCGTGCAATACCGCAACAAGGCGGCGGCGCCGCCATTGCAGCTCGAGCAGGCGTGCGCGCTGGCGCAATTGTGCCGTGGGCATATCACCTTCATCGTCAACGATGATGCGCACCTCGCCGCCGCCGTCGGCGCCGACGGCGTG
>JANMCS010000371.1:0-2782 GCA_031361405.1 Betaproteobacteria bacterium | reverse complement strand
CCACTTAACCGGTAGCTGAATTCGGTTAAGTGGAGTCTGACCCTACTTATTGCGCAAAGTGGAGTCTGACCCTACTTATTGCGCAATTTGATGGTCCTGTAGGCGAGGCTTCAGCCTCGCAGGTAAATCGTTACATCGAATCTGCGAGGCTGAAGCCTCGCCTGCAGCGCACTCATCAACCTCTCGCGGTTGCGATTGGCATCGCCACGCCCAGCTTCGCGCTCCACGGTTGCAGCGACGGCATGATGCCGCCGAAAAGGGCCACCCCTTGCGCCTGCTGCTCGCGATGGCGCTTCATCCCGTTTTCCCCGGGCACGCGCACGCGCTCCACACCCGGTCGCGGCTTGGCGGCATGACATGCATCGACCAGCCAATCGCTTTGCCGCGCAAATTCGTCCGCGCCGCCGAACGCGGCGGGATCGAGCACCTGCACGAACACCGTGGCACCCCAGCCAGCGGGCGGGTCGGCGCGACCGAACCCTGACAGGCCCGCCGTGAGCGCTTCGATCATCAGCGCCAGCGCATAACCCTTGTGCCCGGCATCGAGCCCGCCCAGCGGCAACAGCGTGCCCTTGGGCTCGTTGAACAGCACGGCGGGGTCCGCCGTGGCGTTGCCCCGCGCGTCCTGCACCCACGGATGCGGCAGATGTTCGCCGGCCTTGTAGAGCCGCGCGGTGAGGCCGTTGGTGGTGAGGCTGGCGGAAATGTCGAGCAGGATGGGATCGCCGGTGGTGGGGATGCCGGCTGCCATTGGGTTGGGCGTGAACACGGGCGACACCGCGCCGAACGGCGCGACGCTGCACGTCGATGGATCGGAGCACACCAGCAGCGCCATCAGGCCGCGATCGGTCATCCGCTGCAGATACGCGGCAAGGCACGCGATGTGATGCGCGCGGCGGATCACGACGGTGCCGGTGCCGTAGGTCATTGCCATCGTCGCGGCGGCATCGAAGGCGCGTAACGTGAGCCATGGTCCGGGCAGGCGCATGCCATCCCAGGCCTGCGCCGCCGGGCGGCCGTTGATCACGCGCGGTTCGCCCGACTTGGCCATTGCGCCTTTCTCGATCTCGGCGAGATAGGCGGGCAACAGCGCGAGGCCGTGGGTCGTGTGCCCGAGCAGATCGCCGTCGACCAGCACCGCCGCCACGTCGCGGGCAATGTCGTCGCGAACGCCGCTGCGGGTAAGCAGCCCATGCGCAAAGCCGACCAAGGCATCGACCTGATAACGGGGAAGGGTGCTCATCGCGGACTCCAGCCAGATTGTTGGTACAGCGCAAGACCGGCGCGCGCGCCTTGTCCCAAAAGCCACGTGTCGGTGCCGTACAGCAGCACGTTGACGCCCAGTGCCGTGAGGCGTTCCGTCTGCGCCGCGCTCATCGCGGTGGTGCCCACCGCCTTGCCGGCGGCACGGGCGATCGTGGTGGCACGCGCGATGAAATCCTGCACCCGCGCATCTTCCACCTGTCCGGGAATGCCCAGCGCCACCGAGTAGTCGAAGATGCCGAGGTAGACAAGGTCGAGGTCGGGCACCGCGACGATGGCGTCAAGTTCCGCAGCGGCGGCCGGTGACTCGACCAGCACGCCGGTGAACGGATATCCCGGCACGTATCGGGGTTGTGGGGCGATGCCGTAGTTGCCGCCGCGCGTGAACGGATTGAACCCGCGCGTGCCGGCCGGCGCGAAGTGCGCCATCTTCACCGCGCGTGCGGCGGCAGCGGCATCGGTGATCTGCGGCACGACGATGCCGTCGGCGCCGAGATCCAGTGCGCGCTGGATGAAGAACGCATCGGCACCGGGTGCGCGCACCAGCGGGCTGGCGCCACCGGCGTCGCACGCGGTGATGGCGGCTTCAAGCGTGGTGAAATCGAAGCCGCCATGCTCGCAATCGAGGATGGCAAAATCGAATCCGGCCGCGGCCATCACGCCGGCAGCCTGCGCGTTGGGCAGCACCGACCAGATGCCGGCGATGGGAAGACCGCGCGCGAGCTTGGCACGCAGCGGATGCGACAGCTTGTCGGGGGGTGCCACGTGGGTTCCTCGGGAATGGGTGCGGCCACGCGGCGGCGCCGATGGTGTTGACTGTTGTGGTTGCTTCGCACACGATTCTAGCTGAAGATCCGGCGGCCATGCGCCGTCGCGGCGCCTCGCCCGCGTCACCGTCCACGATTGCCGAAGGTGCTGCCGCCACCGTGCTTCCCTCCTCATTGCAGATCAGCATCGTCACGCATCGCCCCGACATGAAGTTGCTCGAGCGGTGTTTGCGCAAGCTCGCGCTCGCCATTGGCGCGGGCCGCGAAGCGGGCGCCATGCGCACCGTGCATCTGGCATTGATCGACAACAGCGAAGACCGCGCGATTGCCGATAGCGTCATCAAGTTGGGCAAGCAGCGCTTCTCCGATTCCGGCGTGCACGTCACCTACCTGCGCGGACACGCCAACATCGGCTACGGCGCCGCGCACAACCTCGTGTTGCACGGCACCGGTTCCGACTACCACCTGGTGCTCAATCCGGACGTGGAGCTGGCGCCCGATGCGCTGGCCAATGGCGTGCGCTGGCTGGACGCGCATCCGGACGTCGGCGCATTGGCGCCGATGGTGCACGGTGCCGACGGTCGCCGCGAATATCTATGCAAGCGCTATCCCGCGGTGTTCGACCTGTTCCTGCGCGGTTTCGCGCCGGGGTTCGTGCGACAAATGTTTCGCGGCCGCCTGCATCGCTACGAGATGCGCGACATGATGGATGTCGAGCCGCCGCGCGAACTGGTCGGCATTCCCGCATTGTC
>JANMCS010000355.1:0-6265 GCA_031361405.1 Betaproteobacteria bacterium | reverse complement strand
GATTTCGCCGCGCGCCTCGGCCCCGACGATCATCGCCATCGCCGGACGATCCTTGACCGACCCCGCTGGATTATTGCCTTCGAGTTTGCCCAGGATCACGTTGGACGTGACGCCGGGCATGCGCTGCAGGCGCGCCATCGGCGTATTGCCAATGGCGTCTTCGAGCGTTGGGTAGGCGGGAATCATGGCGGCAGGCGCTGCATTCATCGGTGGATTGTAGCCGCGGCCTCAACGCGTTCGCTGCGCCCCGTGCAAACAACAACCCCCGCGGCAGCGGTGCGTGATGCACCGTGACGCGGGGGCCGGGTGAAGCGTACTGCGGGTAAGGCTACTTCTTCGGGGCGTCGGCTTTCGCCTTGGCATCCTTGTCGGCCTTGGCCTTGGCTTCCACGTCGGCCTTGGCCTTGGCAGCAGCTTCCTTGTCGGCTTTGGCCTTGGCTTCCATGTCGGCCTTGGCCTTGGCAGTGGCTTCCTTGTCGGCCTTGGCCTTGGCTGCCTTGTCAGCCTTGTCCTTGGTGGCTTGGTCGGCCTTGTCCTTGGCAGCGGCTTCCTTGGACGGCTTTTCTTCCTTGGCGGTCTTCTTGTCGTCGGCCTTCATCGGCGCGGCGGCGGCAGGGGCGGCGGCAGCAGCAGGCGCCGCCGTTTTGCCCGCGTCAGCCTTGGGCGCGGCCGGTGGCGGTGCAGCGGGCGCAGGCGCAGGCACGGGCGTTGCCGCGGCGGCAGGTGCAGTTGCCTTCGCCGGCGCCGCGGCGGGAGCCGGGGCTGCAGGTGCAGTTGCCTTCGCCGGCGCCGCAGCGGGAGCCGGGGCTGCAGCCGGTGTGGGTGCTGGTGCCGGTGCAGTGGCCTTGGCGGGCGCGGCCGGCGCAGGCGCGACCGGCGTCGGCGTCGGTGCCGGTGTCGGTGCCGGTGCCGGTGTCGGTGCTGTGGCCTTGGCGGGCACGACTGGCGCCGGGACTGCAGCCGGTGCCGGTGCAACGGCCTTGGCCGGCGCGGCGGGCGCGGGTGCAACAGGCGCTGGTGCAGGTGCCGCCGCAGGCGCCGCCATCTTGGCCGCTGCGGCCGGTGCAGCCGCCCCGGCAGCCGGCGCCGCCTTGATCGGCGTGTTCGCGCCCGTCAATGCGATGTCGCCCTTGATCTTGTCGAACGTGGCATCGCCGACGCCATTGACCTTCTTGATGTCCTCGAGCGCCTTGAACCGGCCGTTGGCGTTACGGTAATCGATGATGGCTTGCGCCTTCACCGGTCCGATGCCGGGAAGTGCATCAAGCTCTTCCTTCGTGGCGGTATTGATATTGACCGCCGCGATCGCAAAGCTCGACAGCACGAGCCAGATGAACGCTAGCAAAAATCGTTTCATTACGTGATCTCCCTGATTATCGTGGACGCGGAGTGCGTATCGCGCAAAGTTGCGCGGGATAGGCCTTCAACGCGCTCAGGATGGTACGGGTTGACCACGCCACCCGCAAGGCGAGGCGCCACGCGGTAGCGGACTGCTTGGCCCCTCGCCTTGTTGGGCTGCCTGGCGACGGATCGCGCGTCAGGGTCGCGTTTTGGCCTCGGCCGGGCTCTTGACATCGCCCTTGGCCGACGGACCGGCCCCGCGCGCATCGGACTTGGCGGGGGAGGCGGAGGCCACCTTGGCGGGTGCCGCCGACACCGCCAGCTCGGGCCGCAGTCTTTCGAGCCGCTTGGCGCCGATGCCCTTGACGTTGCGCAGGTCGTCGACCGACTTGAACGGCCCGTTGGCCTTGCGGTAGTCGAGGATGGCCTGCGCCTTGGCCGGCCCGATGCCGTTCAATGCGATCAGCTCTTCCTTGGTGGCGGTGTTGATGTTGACCGCGGCGAGCGCGGGCACCGCGCCCGCGAATTGCAGTGCAAGCGCCAGCGCGAACGCGCCTACGAGCTTGTGCATGGCGTACTCCTTGAGGTGATGAAGGGAATCGCCGTGCCCCGCGCCGCCATCATGCAGCGGTGCCGGACCGGCGAGTCACCACCTTAAGACGCGCTACGCGGTGCCCGCCATCAGCCTTTCGGCGTAGCGGCTGACGCCCTCTTCGACGTTCGCCATCGGTGCGGTGTAGCCGGCCGAGCGCAATGCCGACAGGTCGGCCTGCGTGAAACTCTGGTACTTGCCGACCAGCGCGGGCGGGAATGGCACATAGGTGATCGTGCCGGCAGAAACGAGTTGCTCGAGTGTGCGCGCCGGCGCGCCATCCGCGACCGCGCATGCATTGATGGTGGCCACCGCCATTTCGTTGTAGCTCTGCGCGCGACCGGAACCTAGGTTGAAAATGCCCGCGCGTTGCGGATGATCGAGAAAGTCAAGATTGACCTTGACCACGTCATCGACGAACACGAAATCGCGCCGCTGCTCGCCCGCGGCATAGCCGCCGGAGCCGGCGAAGAGCCGCACCGTTCCCTCGCCGCGATACTGGTGAAAGAAGTGATACGCCACTGACGCCATCCGGCCCTTGTGCGACTCGCCGGGGCCATACACGTTGAAGTAGCGAAAGCCCGCGATAGGCGCCGTGCGCTCGGGCAGCACGCGGCGCACGTACTGGTCGAACAGGAATTTGGAGTAGCCGTAGACGTTGAGCGGCGCCTCGTGTTGGCGCGCTTCCACGAACATGCTGCTGCCGCCGTAGACCGATGCACTGGACGCATACAGAAATGGCACGTCGTTGTTCTGGCAATGATCGAGCAGCGTCACCGAGTAGCGGTAGTTGTTGCGCATCATGTAGCGACCGTCGTTTTCCATCGTATCCGAACATGCGCCCTGGTGCAGGACGGCCGCCAGTTCATCGTCGAAATCGCCGGCGCCCAGGCGCCCGATGAATTCATCCTGGTCGAGGTAGTCGGCAATGTCCGTATCGGCGAGATTGCGAAACTTGTCGGCATGGGCGAGGTTGTCGACGGCGAGGATGCGCGTTTCGCCACGCGCATTCAGCGCGCGGACGAGGTTGGAGCCGATGAAACCGGCGGCGCCGGTCACGACGGTGTACACGATTGCTTCTCCCGGATCGGCATTGGAAAACTACAATTCGAGGTCGATGCCGCCGACCTCGCTCGTCACGTGCGGCACCCGCGGTGCCACGGCGCACAACAACTCGTAGCCTACGGTGGACGCTGCGCTGGCCACGTCGTCGACGGGCAGGCCTTCACCCCACAGCACCACGGGGCTGCCCACGCCGGCTTCCGGCACGTCCGACAGGTCGACGGTGAGCATGTCCATCGACGGCCGTCCCGCCATCCGCGCCTTCCTGCCGCAGACCAGCACCGGCGTGCCGTTGGGGGCATGCCGCGGATAACCGTCGGCATAGCCGCAGGCAATGATACCGAGGCGATGCGGGCGCGATGCCGTATAGGTGGCGCCGTAGCCCACGCTTTCGTTGGCCTTGAGTTCCTGCACGGCGATCAGCGTGGAGCGCAGCGTCATCACCGGTTGCAGGCCCAGCATGTCCGCAGTATCGTAGGGAAAGGGCGACGCGCCGTAGAGCATGATGCCCGGACGCACGAAATCACCGCCCACCTGCGCGAATCGCACCACGCCGGCGGAGTTGGCCAGCGACCGCGGATAGGGCAGCCCCTTGCATGCGGCGTCGAACTCCTTCTGCTGTTCCACCAGGCCATCGTCTTCGTCCGCACGGGCGAAATGCATCATCAGGCGCAGCGCCGCAACCGAAGGCGCCGACGCCAGGCGTTTGCACACCGCCGCCACGTCGGCCGGCCGGAAGCCCAGGCGATTCATGCCGGTGTTGACCTTGATGAAGACTTCGAGCGGCCGCGCGAGGATGGCGGTTTCGAGCATCCGCACCTGCTCACCGTCGTGCACCACGGTAGCCAACCGCTTCTGCGCAAGCTCGGGCAGTTCGGCCTCCGCAAAGAAGCCTTCGAGCATGAGGATGCGTCGCGTGTAGTGGTTGTCGCGCAGCCGCAGCGCCGCATCAAGTTCCACCAGGGCCAGGCCGTCGGTGTCGTCCAGCGCCGGCAGCACGCGGGCGAGACCATGGCCATAGGCATTGGCCTTGACCACCGCCAGCACCTGCGCGCCGGGGGCCAGTTCGCGGACGCGGCGCACGTTGCTGCGAAGCGCCGCCAGGTTGATCTGCGCAAAGAGCGGACGGGCCATCCAGCGGACGTGGGAATTGGGTGGTGGGAAAGATGGCGCGGGTGGCGCGGCGAGCCGGCGGTGTCCATGGCTGCGGACACCCGCTCAATCGGGGTCACGAGGCAAACATGGTATAAAGCGCGGGCTACGCGACGTCAACCATTATAACGATACGGCAACGCGCCGCGCCGGGTCCTGCCCGGTTCACGCGCCCAAACGCCCACCCTTTCGCGCCGTAGCACAGGACGACCATTCGAGGCTATGAAGCGCGGTTTCTACACCATCATGGCGGCGCAGTTTTTCTCGTCGCTCGCCGACAACGCGCTCCTGATTGCTGCCATCAAGCTCCTGTACGAGTTGCACGAGCCCGACTGGATGACACCGGCGCTGCAGCAATGCTTCGTCGTGTCCTACGTGGTTCTGGCGCCGCTGGTCGGCGCCTTCGCCGATTCAATGCCCAAGGGCCGCGTGATGCTGATTACCAATGGCATCAAGATCGTCGGCTGCCTGATGATGCTCACGTCCATCCATCCGCTGCTGGCCTACGCAGTGGTGGGCTTGGGCGCCGCCGCCTACTCGCCGGCCAAATACGGCATCCTGACCGAGCTCTTGCCCGCGCGGCAGCTGGTCGTGGCCAACGGCTGGATCGAAGGCGCGACCGTGGGTTCGATCATCCTCGGCGTGTTGCTGGGCGGCGCGCTGGTCAGCGAGCGCGTGTCCACGGCGATGCTCGGCTTCGACATGCCGCTGATCGACACCGGCATCGACACGCCCCCCGAAGCGGCCATCTGCGTGATCGTCGTGTTCTACCTGATCGCGGGGGCCTTCAACTGGTACATCCCCCATACCGGCGTCGATCACCGCACGCCCAGCAAGAATCCGCTGTACCTGATCCGTGAGTTCTCGCACTGTGTCGTGCTGTTGTGGCGCGACAAGCTGGGCCAGATCTCGCTCGCGACCACGACGCTGTTCTGGGGGGCAGGCGCGACACTCAAGTTCATCGTGCTGGCGTGGGCCGCGAAGCAAATGGGCTTCGACCTGTCGCAGGCGTCCTACCTGCAGGGCGTGGTGGCCCTGGGTATCGCACTGGGCGCATTCCTCGCGGCGCGCTACATCACGCTGCGCAATTCGATGAATGTGCTGCCCATCGGCGTGGCCATGGGGCTCATCGTGATCACGATGATCTTCGTGACCAGGCTGCCGGTTGCGGTCGGGCTGATGATCGCCATCGGCGCGTGTGCCGGATTCTTCGTCGTGCCGATGAATGCGCTGCTGCAGCATCGCGGCCACGTGCTGATGGGCGCCGGCCATTCAATCGCCGTGCAGAACTTCAACGAGAATATCGGCATTCTCGTGATGGTGGGCCTTTATGCCTACATGATCCGCGAAGGCATCAGCGTGAACCGCGCGGTGGTCCTGTTCGGCCTCTTCATGTCGAGCGCGATGCTGCTCGTGCTGTGGCGCCACCTGCACAACCAGTCGAAGAGCGACTCGATGCACCTGATCGCGGATCACGACGACGTCGACGCGGCGGCGCACCGGCACCCGCCGCACTGACCACCCGCAGGATCAGAGGATCACGGGCTGGTCGGTGAGCTCGTTGCTGCCGCGCGTGCCCGGCGCATGCACGACCAGCAGGTCGGCGATGGCCCCAATGCCGGCCTCGACGCCCTCGGGGTAGCGCCCTTCGCGGAACGCGGATTCCATGCCCCGGCAGATGGTTTCCCACGCTGCGGCGCCGACCTTCGAATGGATGCCCCGGTCGGCCACGATTTCAACGTCCTTGTCGGCCAGCAACAGGTAGACCAGCACGCCGTCGTTGCGTTCGGTGTCCCACACCCGCAGCAGGCCGAACACCTCGAGCGCCCGTTCGCGCGGCGTGACGCCGTGCCACACCCGCGAGAGCGGCAAGGCCGCTTCGATCGCCACGCATACCTGACCACCGTGACGACGCTCGCTGGCCGCGACCGCGGCCTCGACGCGTTGCAATTCCGCCGGTGCAAACGCGCGACCGACGTCAGCGCGATCGGTGACCAGATGGCGCCAGAGACGCTGTGCTTTCGTCGCCATGCTCACCATCCTCCCGATGCGCCGCCGCCGCCGAAGCCGCCACCGCCACCGGAAAAGCCGCCTCCGCCTCCGCCACCGCCCCAGCCG
>JANMCS010000335.1:0-8362 GCA_031361405.1 Betaproteobacteria bacterium | reverse complement strand
GTGACGCGCACGACCCCGGGCATCGTCGCGATCGGGTTGCTGATCGCGGCGTTCCTGCTGACGTTCCTGGTGGTGCCGGTGGCCACCGTGGTCTACACCGCTTTCAGCAACGCAGACGGCGGTTTCACGCTGGCGCACTTTTCCGCGTTCGCGGAAATTTCGCTGATGCGCGAATCCTTCGTCAACAGCCTCTACGTGGCCGGGATGACGGTGCTGTTCGCGTCGCTGCTCGCCGTGCCGCTGGCGTATCTCACGGTGCGGTTCCAGTTTCGTGGCGCCGTGGTGATCCAGACGTTGGGCGTGCTGCCGCTGATCATGCCGGCGTTCGTGGGCGCTGCGGCCATGCAGCTGCTGTTCGGGCGCTCCGGCTCGCTCAACCTGATCCTGAACAAGGCGTTCGGCTTCACGCTGCCGCTGATGGAGGGGCTGAATGGCGTGATCTTCGTCGAGACGCTGCACTATTTTCCGTTCGTGCTGCTGAACCTCGCCGCAGCGCTGGCCAACATCGACACCTCGATGGAGGAAGCCGGACAGAATCTCGGCAGCTCCGGCTTCCGCCTGTTTCGCCGCATCGTGTTTCCGCTGGCGCTGCCCGGCTACATCGCCGGCGCCTCCCTTGTCTTCATCAAGGTGTTCGACGACCTCGGCACGCCGCTGGTGTTGAACGTCACCAACATGCTGGCCCCGCAGGCCTACCTGCGCGTGACCTCGATCGGGCTGGAAGATCCGATCGGGTATGTGATCTGCGTGATCCTCGTCGTGTTCTCGATCGCGGCGATGGGCGGCTCGTGGTGGATCGTCAAGCGTCGCGACTTCGCCATCCAAAGCCGCGGTGGTGTCAGCGCGCCGTTGCGAAAACTCACGCCATGGGAGAGCGTGCTCGCTTACGGCTGGATCGGCGCGGTGATGTTGCTGGTGTTGTCGCCGCATCTGGGCATCCTGCTGCTATCGCTGTCGAAGGTATGGAGCTTCACCGTGTTGCCCGAGCAGTTCACGCTGGCGCATTTCGCGACGGTGTTCGACGACTCCACGCGGATGATCTACAACACGTTCCTCTATTGCGGACTCGCCGCGCTGCTCGACGTGGTGCTGGGCACAGCCATCGCCTACCTGGTGCTGCGCACGCAATTGCCTGGACGGCAGTTGCTCGATCACATGGTCACCGTGGCGCTGGCCATGCCGGGGCTGGTGCTGGGGATCGGCTACCTGCGCACCTTCCGCGGTGTGGAAATTCCCTTCATCGGCCCGCTCACCGCGAGCTGGCTGATCTTCGTGCTGGCGTATGCGGTACGGCGGCTGCCGTTCGCGTTGCGCTCCTGCATGGCGGCGCTGTCGCAGGTGCACGTGTCGCTCGAAGAGGCCGCGGAGAATCTCGGCGCCAGCCGGTGGCACACCGTGCGGCGCGTGGTGGTGCCGCTGATGATGGGCGGCATCCTCGCGGGATTCGTCACCAGCTTCGTCACCGCGGCGGGCGAGATTTCGGAAACGATCCTGCTCACCAGCCGCGAAAGCCTGGCGCCGATGTCCTACGGCATCTACCTCTACATGCAGTCGATTGCGGGTCGCGGACCCGGTGCAGCGCTGGGCGTGATCGCCGTCGTGCTGATCGGGCTGGGCACGTGGTACTCGCATCACATCGTCTCATCGCGCTCAGTGCGTGATGTTCCCGGAGAAAAAACATGACGCCCGTATCCGTCGAGTTCCGCAATGTCGCGTTGAACTTTGGCGCCACGCAGGTGCTGCGGGACATCACGCTGTCGGTGCGGCCGGGCGAGTTCTTCGCGCTGCTGGGGCCGTCGGGGTCGGGCAAATCCACGCTGCTGCGGCTCATTGCCGGTTTCAACCGCAACCAGTCGGGCCAGGTGCTTATCGCGGGGCGCGACGTCAGCGCTGTCCCGCCGTGGCAGCGCGATGTCGGCATGGTGTTCCAGAGCTACGCGCTGTGGCCGCACATGACGGTGGCGCAGAACGTGGCCTTTGGGCTTGAAGAGCGCAAATTGCCACGCGATGAAATCCGCCGCAGGGTGGCCGCCGTGCTGGCGATGGTGGAACTCACCGGACTCGAGGCGCGACGCCCCGGCCAGCTCTCCGGGGGACAGCAGCAGCGGGTGGCGATCGCGCGTACGCTCGCCATCGAGCCGCAGGTGCTTTTGCTCGACGAGCCGCTATCCAATCTCGATGCCAAGCTGCGCGTGCAGACGAGGGCTGAACTGAAGAAGCTGCAGAAGCGCCTCAACATCACGACGATTTTCGTCACGCACGACCAGGAAGAGGCGATGACCACCTGCGACCGGATCGCCGTGATGGACCAGGGCGTGATCCAGCAGGTGGGCACGCCGATGGAGCTCTTCGACCATCCGGTGAACCGTTTCGTCGCGCAGTTTGTGGGTTCGGTCAACCTGTTCGGCGGTACGTTCACGCACACCGCAGGCGCGTTGCATTTTTCGTCACCCGCGATCGGCGAGGTGACGTTGCCTGCTGCGCTCAAGCCGCCCGGTGCGCAAGGCGAAATTGCGTTTCGTCCGCATGCGATTCGCATGACTGCGGGCAATCCCGCCGCCGTCGAAGGCGAGATGCGCCTCACGGGCACGATCGAAGGCGAGGAATTCCTCGGCGAATTCCTGCGCTACGACGTGCAGGTGGCCGGCGCGCGCGTGGTGGTCGATCATGCGCACGCGCGGGGCGAGACTTCGTTGGCCACGGGCACCACCGTGACGTTGGCGGTGCCGGCCGCCGAGATCCGCTTTATCGCGGCTTGACGAAGCGAAGCACGAACTTGTCGGTGGGAAACTGCGAGTCGCCCGACGTGGTTTCGCGTTTGTCGGCCGGGTCACGCAGGAAGTTGCCTTCGGCTTCGAGGATAAAGCCTGCCTTCTGCACTTCCGCGATGACAATGCCCTGGTCGATGCGGTGCAGCGACTTGCCGGTGGAGATGTCCGCGCCCGCCTTGGCCGAATGATCGATCACGACGAAGTACCCGCCGGGTTTCAACGCGGCAAACAGCCGCTGGTTCATCTTGGCGCGATCGACGGGAAGATACGTGATGTCGTGATAATTGAGGACGAGGGTGATCAGGTCGAGCTTGGGCATCGCATCGGACACCGGATCCTCGAACGGACGCAGCACCACCACGAGATTGGCCTGCGGCTGGTCGGCCAGGCGCTTGGTCAGCGCGGCGCCCGGCTGCTCCCGCTGCGCCCACACCATGCCGGTGGGACCGACGGCGAGCGCCAGCAGTTGGGACGTGTAGCCCCCGCCTGCGGAAACGTCGAGCACCTGCATGCCCGGCTTCACCTGCGTGAACGGAATGAACTCGGCGGGGCGGCGCGCCGCATCCATGCGCCGGTCCTGGTCCGTCCGGATGGGACTGGCGATGACAGCATTGGCGCGCTCGGTGGCGAGGCGCGGGTCGCCGGCCGGCGTCGTGGCGCAGCCGCCAAGCGCCAATAGCAGGACGGCGACGAGCCACCACGGGCTTGCCGCAGAGGCGGGGCGATACTGGCAGTCTGACATCATGAGCTCCCGGGGCAAAAGGCCATTATGGCGGCAATGACGATGGGTTGGTGATGTAGGAGGCCCCCATCTGGTAACGTCGATGTCTTCCGCCTTTCCTGAACGCTCAATCATGACCGGCCCCACCCTGAAGCAACGACTCGCCACCCGCTCGCTATTGGTGGCGCCCGGCGTCTTCGACATGGTGTCGCTGCGCCTCGCCAACACCTTCGGCTTCGAGGCGCTGTACATGACGGGCTACGGCACCGTGGCCTCGCACCTCGGGCTGCCCGACGCCGGCATCGCCACCTATACCGACATGGTGGGCCGCGTGCGCTTGATGGCTGCGCAATCCACGGTACCGCTCTTTGCCGACGGCGACACGGGCTACGGCGGCCTCCTTAACGTACGCCAGACGGTGCGCGGCTACGAGGACGCGGGTGCCGGCGCCATCCAGCTGGAGGACCAGGAATTTCCGAAGAAGTGCGGCCACACGCCCGGCCGGCGCGTGATCCCGATGGCCGACATGGTGAAGAAGATCCGCGTGGCCGCGGAGTCGCGGGCGAGTTCCGAGTTCCTGATCGTTGCGCGTACCGATGCGCGCACCACGCTCGGACTCGACGAGGCATTGCGGCGCGCCGACGCGTATGCCAACGCCGGCGCCGATGTGCTCTTCATCGAATCGCCGGAATCCGTCGAGGAGATGCGCATCATCGGCGCGCGCTTCGACCTGCCGCTGGTGGCCAACATGGTGGAGAAGGGCCGCACGCCGGTGCTGTCGAAGGCCGATCTCGAAGCCATCGGCTACAGCATCGCGATCTTTCCAGTGTCGGCGCTGCTTGCTGCAATCCAGGCGATGGCGGGCGTCTTCGGACACCTGAAAGCCACCGGCTCGACGGTGGGCGCGCCGGTGCCGCTGTACGATTTCACCGAACTGTCGCTGCTGATGGGCTTCCAGGAGGTCTGGGACTTCGACCGCGACCACGCCGAATGATGAGGAAAACCGGAATGACAAAGTCCCGCGTGCTGACCTTGCTCGTCGCCTGCCTGCTGCCTGTGCTCGCGCTGGCGCAAGGCAATTATCCAGACCGGCCCATCAAGCTCGTTGTTCCCTTCGCGCCGGGCGGCGTGACCGACACCAGCGGGCGCCTGATCGCCGAGGCGCTGGCGAAGCGACTGGGCCAGCCGGTGGTCGTGGAGAACAAGGCGGGCGCGTCGGGCAACATCGGCACGCAGGGCGTGATCAGCGCGGCGGCCGATGGCTACACGCTGGTGCTGGGCTTCGACGGCACGATGGTGATCAATCCGCACGTTTTCAACCCCGCGCCCTTCGATCCGCTGAAGGACCTGGCGCCGGTGGGCAAGATCGGCGATGCGATCCTCATTCTCGTCGCGTATCCGGGCGTGCCCTACAAGACGCTGCAAGAGCTGATCGCGTTTTCGAAGAAGGAAGCGAAAGGCGTGTCCTATGGCACCTCCGGTATCGGCGGCACGCCGCATATCGCCGGCGAGCTCCTCAACCAGCAGATGGGTCCAATCTTGTCCACGTGCCCTACAAGGGCGGCGGCCAGGCCATCAGCGACGCGCTGGGCGGCAATATCCCGCTGGTGTACACGGCGGTGGCCGGCGCGCATCAGTATGTGACCAGCGGCAAGCTCAACGCTCTGGCGGTGTCCTCCGCCAAGCGGTCGAGTTCGCTGCCCGACGTGCCCACGTTCATGGAAAGCGGCGTGGCCGGTTTCGAAGTCAGCTCGTGGGTGGGCATCCTGGCGCCGGCGCAGACGCCGCGAGCCGTCGTCGACAAACTCAACCGCGAACTGAATGCGGTGCTGGTCAGCCCCGAGATCGTGGAGAAGCTCGCGACGCTGGGCATCACCGCCACGCCAGGTTCGCCCGACGCGTTCGGGGCGCAGATCAAGGCTGACCTCGCCAAGTACGGCAAGGTCGTGAAGACGGCGGGCATCAAGGCCGAGTAGGCACCTTCGATAGGCAGGTGTAGGCAAGCCTGCAGGCGAGGCTTCAGCCTCGCTGGTTCGATGCGACGATTTACCCACGAGGCTGAAGCCTCGCCTACGGATTCATGTCAGAGGGTCATCGGGGGTTGAATCGCCCGCCGTCCGCCCCCACGTTCGCCTCGCCGGCGCGAGGCCGTTTCTCCCATCTTTCGGATCACGATCATGAGCACGAAGCAGACCCTTTCCTTCCAGGCCGAAGTCACGCAGATCCTGCATCTCGTCACGCATTCGCTCTATTCCAACAAGGAGATATTCCTGCGCGAATTGATCTCCAACGCGTCGGATGCATGCGACAAGCTGCGCTTCGAGGCGCTGGAGAACGGCGTGTTGTTCGAGGACAGTCCCGACCTGGCCATCCGCATCGCGTTCGATGCCGCCAACCGCACCGTCACGATCAGCGACAACGGCGTGGGCATGAGCGCTGACGAGGCCGTCGCGCATCTCGGCACCATCGCCAAGAGCGGCACGCGCGAGTTCATGGCCAAGCTGGCCGGCGACCGGCAGAAGGATGCGCAGCTGATCGGCCAGTTCGGCGTCGGCTTCTATTCGGGCTTCATCGTCGCGGATCGGATCACGGTGGAGTCACGCCGCGCCGGCCTGCCGCCCGAAGACGGCGTGCGATGGTCCAGCGCCGGCACCGGCGAATTTGACGTCGAGCCGATCACCCGCGCGGCGCGCGGCACCGACGTGATCCTGCACCTGCGCGAGGACGAGGACGAATTCCTGTCGGCATGGAAATTGAAGTCGATCATCCGCCGCTACTCCGACCACATCTCGCTGCCCATCATGATGCGCAAGGAGGATTGGGACGCGGAGCAGAAGAAAAACGTTGTCAAGGACGAATGGGAACAGGTCAACGATGCGGCGGCGCTGTGGGCGCGTAACAAATCCGAGGTCACGCCGGAGCAATACGCCGAGTTCTACAAGCAGATCTCCTACGATCCGGAGCCGCCGCTGGCCTATACGCACAACCGCGTCGAGGGCCGCAGCGAATACACGCAGCTGCTGTACGTGCCATCGAAGGCGCCGTTCGACCTGTGGAATCGCGACAAGCGGGGCGGCGTGAAGCTCTACGTCAAGCGCGTGTTCGTGATGGACGACTCCGAAGTGCTGATGCCGGTCTACCTGCGCTTCGTGCGCGGCGTGATCGACAGCGCCGATCTCCCGCTCAACGTCAGCCGCGAGCTGCTGCAGGAATCGCGCGACGTGAAGGCGATCCGCGAGGGCTCCACCAAGCGCGTGCTGGCCATGCTCGAAGGCCTGGCCGACAGCGAGGATGTGGCGGAGCAGGCCAGGTACGCCGCGTTCTGGAAGGACTTCGGCGCCGTGCTGAAGGAAGGCATCGGCGAGGACCACGCCAACCAGGAGCGTCTGGCGAAGTTGCTGCGCTTCGCGTCCACGCATGCCGACGAAGGTGTGTCCTTTGCCGCGTATGTGGCGCGGATGAAGGAAGGCCAGGCCGCGATCTACTACCTGACCGCCGACAGCCTCGATACCGCGCGCAACAGCCCGCAGCTCGAGATCTTCCGCAAGAAGGGCATCGAGGTGCTGTTCCTCACCGACCGCGTCGACGAATGGATGCTGAGCTTCCTGCACGAATTCGACGGCAAGGCGCTGCAGAGCGTGGCCAAGGGCGCGTTCGACCTCGGCACACTTCAGGACGAGGAAGAAAAGCGGCAGGCCGATGAGGCGGCCAAGGTCGCCGGTCCGCTGGTCGAGCGGATGAAGGCGCAGCTGAAGGATCGTGCGCGCGACGTGCGCGTTTCCGCGCGCTTGGTCGATTCACCGGCCTGCATCGTGGTCGAGGCGGGTGAGGTCAGCTCGCATCTCGCGCGGCTGATGCAGCAGGCGGGGCAAAGCGCCCCGGAAACGCTGCCGATCCTCGAGATCAATCCGCAGCATCCGCTGGTTGCCCGGCTTGAAGGCCACACGCATTTCGACGACCTCGCCCACCTCATCTTCGACCACGCCGTGCTGGCCGAGGGCGGCCAGTTACAGCACCCGGCCGAACACGTGCAGCGGATGACGCGGGTGCTGACGGCCTGAGCGGCCGCCACGCACGCACATCCATTCAGCGCGGAATCGAATAGTTGGCCGGGAAATAAAGGTAGCCCGCGCCATCCGCGCGGATGTGGCCGATGCCGGGAAACGGCAGGTGCGCCACCGCCATCCAGAAGCCCTGCTTGGCGCCGTCGGCGTAGACCTTCTTGCGCTCGATGGCGGCGGCCTTGGGGTCGGTGTCGAACGCGATGGTGACCGCGGGCTGCGGGAATTGCACGGCGGCGACGTGCATCAGGTCGCCCAATACCGCCAGCTTCTGTCCCTTGCTTTCGACGACATATATCGTGTGGCCCTTGGTGTGGCCGTAGGTGGCGACGGAGGTGATCCCCGGCACCAATTCGCCGTTGCCGTCGAACGGCTTGAACTTGCCGGCAGCGACGTAGGGATTGAGCGACACCATCGCGCCCTTGAAGAAATCCTTGGCGTCGTCGGGCGCGGCGTCGAGATTGGCCTTCGACAGCCAGTAGTCGGCGTCGCGCTTGTCGGCACGCACGATCGCATTGGGGAACGCGAGTTTGTCGCCCGCCATCAGCCCGCCGACGTGATCGGCGTGCATGTGCGTGATGTAGATCTCGTCCACCTGTTCCGGCTGGTAGCCGGAGGCCTTCAGACTGTTGATGAGGTTGCCCAACGTGGGTCCGAACAGATTGCCGGAACCGGCATCGATCAGCACCAGCTTCGATCCGGTGTTGACGAGGTAGGCATTGACCGAGGTTTCCACCGGATCGGCCAGGAACGCACGCTTCAATAACTGGTCGACGCGCTGCGGCGTCGTGTTGGTCAGCAGTGTCTTC
>JANMCS010000300.1:0-2614 GCA_031361405.1 Betaproteobacteria bacterium | reverse complement strand
CCGCGATATCGCCCGCACGCTCGAACCACGCGCTGCCGCGCCCCACCGCCGGCTGCAGGCCGTGCGCACGCTCACCGACGCGGGCGTGCCGGTGGGCGTGATGGTGGCGCCGGTGATCCCCGGGCTCACCGACAAGGACCTCGAAGCCATTCTCGACGCGGCCGTCGCCAATGGCGCGACCTACGCCGGCTGGATCATGTTGCGGCTGCCGCGCGAGGTGGCGCCGCTCTTTCGCGATTGGCTGGAGGCGCATCATCCGTTGCGTGCGGCGCATGTGATGAGCCTCGTGCAGCAGGTGCGCGGCGGGCGCGACTACGACGCCACCTTCGGCACGCGGATGCGCGGCACCGGCACCTTTGCCGAGCTGATCGAAAAGCGCTTCGACCTCGCCAGCAAGCGGCTGGGACTGGCGCGTGACCGCACGCCGCTCGACCGCTCGCGCTTTCGTCCACCGAAGGCCAACGCGGCGCAGCAGGAATTGTTCTAGGGTCTTCAGGTCAACGCTTTGCCAACCAAGGAATGATCGAATGCGCGCTACGCACGGAAAATTCACCATGGTCGCTGTCCTCGCGGGAATTGCATCGCTGGCCTGGGCGCAAAGCGTTACCGTGGCCGCAGGCACCACGATCGAATCGATACTCGTCGCCCAGCAAGGCAGGAAAGTCACGCTGAAACTCGGCCCCAACGATGAGTTGAGCGGCACCGTCAAGGTGGTAACCAAGGACCTCGTGCAGTTGACCGAACTGACCGGACGTGAATTTTTCGACGCCGTGGTCGACCTGAAGAGCGTCAAGGCGGTGATCGTTCGCGCCCGCAATTGATGCGGCAACGATGAGCCCATGGTGCAACCCGGCGCGGTGATCCCGCTTGCATCGCGGCGACGGCGCGGGCAGACTTCCCGCAGTTTCGTTCACGCTTGGAGAAACCGGCAATGACGTCCATCACGCAACGGCTTGCCGCCTGTTACACCGGCGCCGTCCACGACGTCCTGCGGATGATGGGGCACGAGAACATCGTGCTGCCGCCCGCGATCAAGGCCATAGCACCGGGCACCAAGCTCGCGGGTCCGGTGTGGACGGTATCCGGCCACATTGATCGCACCAAGTCCCGCCACGAAACGCTGCTGGGCTGGTGCACGCTGCTGGCCAAGGCGCCGACGGGACACGTGATCGTGTGCCAGCCGCACAATCACGAAGTGGCGCTGATGGGCGAACTGTCCGCGCAGACACTGCAGGCGCGGGGCGTGCTGGGCTACGTGGTGGACGGCGGCTCGCGCGACACCGATCTCGTGCTGCAGCAGAATTTTCCCGTGTTTTGTTCGTTCCTCACCCCGGCGGACATCGTCGCGCGGTGGATTCCGGATGGCTATGGCGTGCCCGTCACCATCGGCACCGTCACGATCTCCACCGGCGACTACCTGCTGGGCGACCGCGATGGCGTCGTGATCATTCCGCGCGCGCTGGTGGATGAAGTCGTGGCCAAGACCGAGGAAGTGGTAGCCACCGAGACCGACATGCGGCGCGCGTTGATCGGCGGGATGGATCCGGTGGAGGCGTACAACAAGTATGGAAAATTCTGACCAGTCACCCGCCGTGATGAAACTCGCGCCGCAGGACAATGTCGCCGTGGCGCTGCGCGCATTGCGTGCAGGTGAAATCGTTGCCTTCGATGGCGCGCTGCTGGTCGTCGAGCGGGATACCGCCGTGGGCCACAAAGTTGCCGCGCGGGCGATTGCCGCGGGCGACACCATCCTCAAGTACAACTGCCCGATTGGCATCGCCACGCAGGACATCGCCGTCGGTGCGTATGTGCATACTCACAACGTGAAAAGTGGCTACTTGCCCACTTACACGCTGCCTGCATGAGTACTTCGGACATGCGCGGCGCCGGGTCGCCCCAAGCCGCGCATGGCGCCCCCTTCGGTGGCAGTGCAGCGGCGAAAGCCGCAGGCGTGGAGGTCCACCCGCTGCAGGGTTACCTGCGCGACGATGGCCGCAAAGGCATCCGCAACGTGCTGGTGGTCGCGTACCTCGTCGAATGCGCACACCACGTCGCGCGGGAAATCGCCATGCCGTTTCGCGAGCGGGGCGTCCATCTCATCGGCTTTCCCGGCTGCTATCCCAATGCGTATGCGCTGGACATGCTGGAGAAGCTTTGCACGCATCCCAACGTCGGCGGCGCGCTGCTCGTTTCGCTCGGTTGCGAAGGCTTCAACAAGCGCCAATTGGCGCGCACGATCGAAGCCAGCGGCCGCGAAGTGGAAACGCTGGGCATCCAGGATACGGGCGGCACGCGCAAGACCATCGCCGACGGCCGCGCGTGGGTCGAGCGCGCACTGGCAGCGCTGGCCCTGCACGAAACCGTGCCCATGGCCCTCGACGAACTCATCGTGGGCACGATCTGCGGCGGCTCCGATGCCACATCCGGCCTCACCGCCAACCCCGCGATGGGCGTGGCCTTCGACCTGCTGGTGGCGGCGGGTGCCAAAACCATCTTCGAGGAGACCGGCGAGCTGATCGGCATGGAACACCTGATGGCGGCACGCGCGGCCAATCCCGCGCTGGGCGCGGAGCTGAAACGCACGGTGGCCAAGGCCGCGGAGTATTACGCCACG
>JANMCS010000240.1:0-1314 GCA_031361405.1 Betaproteobacteria bacterium | reverse complement strand
AGAACCAGCGCCCACCATTTGCCCTTGATCTGGCGGGGAGCCCGCGGGCGGTCGGAGCGTGCCATTGCGACGTTACGCTGCCACTAGCTTGCGGGCGGTTTTGCCAGCAGGCCGACCTTGCGCACGCCATTGCGTTGCAGCAGGTCGAGAAGGCCCAGCACGTCGTCGTAACGCGCGCCCTTGTCGGCGGCGATGACCACGGGCTGTTCCTGCCGGCCCTGCTTGGCCAGAACGCGCAGGACGAGTTCCTCGCGGCTGACGCGAGCGGCGGGCACATTGGTCGATTGATCGCGCAGCCACACCGTCTGGTCGGTGCGCAGCGTGACTTCGAGCGGCTGCACCGGCGCGGTGAGCTTGGTGCCCACCGATGGCAATTCGATTTCGCCGGGACTGACCAGCGGCGCCGTGACCATGAAGATGACGAGCAGCACCAGCATCACGTCGATGTACGGCACGACATTGATCTGGTTGATGGCTTTGCGGGGGCGGCGCACGATGGTTTCCGGTGTGGCGCGGGCCTAGTTCTGCCGCTGCAGGATGTTGGAGAACTCCTCGATGAACGTCTCGTAGCGCGTGGCCAGTCGATCAACATCGTGCGTGTAGCGGTTGTAGCCGATCACGGCAGGGATGGCGGCGAAAAGCCCGATGGCCGTGGCGATCAGCGCCTCGGCGATGCCGGGCGCCACGTTGGCCAGCGTGGCCGAGCTGACGTTGGCGAGGCCGCGAAACGCATTCATGATCCCCCACACGGTGCCGAAGAGCCCGATATAGGGGGAGACGGAGCCGACGGTGGCAAGTCCGGACAGGCTCGACTCCAGCGCGTCGATCTCGCGCTGGTAAGCCGCGCGCATCGCGCGACGCGCACTGTCGAGCGTGACCGCGGACACGCTGCCCTGCTTACGGTGCTTGGCGTATTCGCGAAAGCCCGCGGTGAAGATGTGCTCCATGCCGCTGCCGGTGCGCGCCTGCGCGGTGCGCTGGTACAGCTCGGCCAGGTCGCCGCCTTTCCAGAAATCGTCCTCGAAGCGGTCGGTGTCGCGCGTGGCCCGCCGCAGCTGGAACATCTTGAGGAAGATCTGCCACCAGGACCACAGCGACAGCAGGACCAGCAGCGCCATCACCGCCTGGACGACGATGGACGCCTGCGTGATCAACGTTATGAATGAGAGGTCGGTATGGAGGTTCAAGCGGGATTCTCCAGATTCGTCACCAGGACTGCAGGCATTCGTACCGGCCGCCAGCGCACCGTATCGAGGCACGCCAGTGTTACGAGGGCGGAAGTCAGGACGTCGGCACCGCGGCACACATCCTGGC
>JANMCS010000208.1:0-4328 GCA_031361405.1 Betaproteobacteria bacterium | reverse complement strand
AGGATCCGTTTGCCTCCCTGAACCCGCGCATGCGGGTTGAGGAGATCGTTGGTGAGGCTCCAGTGGTGCATGGTCTCGTTTCGAAATCCGGAATCAGGGACTATGTAAGTGAAATGCTGCAGCAGGTCGGTCTCGATGCTTCCTACCGAAGGCGCTATCCGCACCAGTTTTCGGGCGGCCAGCGTGCGCGCATCGGCATCGCGCGCGCGCTGGCGGTGAAGCCCGAGTTCCTGGTATGCGATGAGTCGGTGGCGGCATTGGACGTATCGATCCAGGCGCAGGTGCTCAACCTCTTCATGGAATTGAAGAGTGCGCTCAATCTCACCTATCTCTTCATCAGCCACGATCTCGGCGTGGTGCGCTACATCGCCGATCGCGTCGTCGTCATGTATCTCGGCCGCGTGGTGGAGAGCGCCGCGTCGGCGGAGCTGTTCCGCCAATCCAATCACCCGTACACGCAGGCGCTGCTGGCCGAAGCCGGCAAGGTGGAGCCGAAGAAGCGCACCTTCGTGCCGATCAAGGGCGAGATTCCCTCGCCGCTCGATCCGCCGCCGGGCTGCCACTTTCATCCGCGCTGCCCGCATGTGATGGAGCGTTGCCGCACCGAGGTGCCGCCGCTGCGCGAGATCGCACCGGGGCACATTTCGGCGTGCTTCCTCAACGACGCCCGGTAGGCACGAGCGTGTGGCAGCGATGACCCCTCCCTTCGTCCGTCACGATCCGCCCGGCACGCCGCTGCCACTGGTCCTTGATTCGCCGCATTCCGGCGAGTGGTACCCCGACGATTTCGATCACGCACCGCCGCGCGCGATCGTGCGCCAGGCCGAGGACACGCATGTGGCGCGGCTTTGGCAGCACGCGATGGCGCAGGGTGCAACGATGCTCGAAGCGCGGTTTCCTCGCGCGTACATCGACGCCAATCGCAGCCTCGCGGATATCGATCTCGTGTTGCTCGAAGCCGGCTGGCCCACGCCGGTGGCGCCGTCGCGCAAGACCGAGCAGGGCATCGGCCTCGTCTGGCGACTGGCGCGTGGCGGCATGCCGATGTATGCGCGCAAGCTCACCGTGGCGGAGGTGCAGGCGCGCATCGATCGCTGCTGGCGGCCGTATCACGATGAACTGCAGGCGCTTCTCGACGCGCAGCACCGCGCCAGCGGAGGTGTGTGGCACATCAACTGTCATTCGATGCCAGCCATCGGCGACACCTTGGCCGACGATCCAGGTCACCTGCGTGCCGATTTTGTACTGGGCGATCGCGATGGCACCACCTGCGAGCCCGCGTTCACGCAACTGGTTGCGGATACGGCGCGCGGTCTCGGCTACACGGTGGCCATCAACGATCCGTACAAGGGCGTGGAACTGGTGCGCAAGCATGGACGGCCCAGCGAGAATCGGCACAGCCTGCAGATCGAGTTGAAGCGCACGCTTTACATGGACGAGGTGACGCTCGAACCCAACGGTGGCTATGCACGACTGGAACGTGACCTGGCGCAACTGGCGGGCGTACTCGCGGCTTTTGTTCGCCAGCGCACGGCACGCTGAAGTACCGCCTGCGCTGCGGGTGTTGCCCACGACCGCGACGGTCGCGACATCACGAACAATTGGTCGGACCACTTGACCGCTTCCGGGCGCGCTGCTAACGTCCGCACGCGTCCAGCGTTAAACACCCGACCGAGGTGCGCGCGGCTCCGGCTTCGACCACTTTTCATTCAGGAGGAACCCATGAAATTCATCTCGCGCGCGCTCATCGCGCTCGTCGCGCTCGCCGCTACCGGTGTCGCACTTGCGGCTTATCCCGATCGTCCGATCACGTTCATCGTGCCTTGGGGCGCCGGCGGCGGCACCGACGGCACCGCCCGCTTTTTCGCCACGATGATGGAAAAGGAATTGGGCCAGCCGGTCAACGTGGTCAACCGCACCGGCGGCAGCGGCGTGGTCGGCCACAGCGCCATTGCGCAGGCTCCGGCGGATGGCTACACGGTGGGCATGATTACCGTCGAAATCACGATGATGCATTGGCAGGGCCTGACCGAACTCAACCCGACGTCGTACACGCCGCTGGCGTTGGTCAATTCCGACCCGGCCGGCATGACGGTTCGCGCCGACTCGCCCTACAAGACGGTCAAGGACGTGATGGACGCGATCAAGGCCAATCCGGGCAAGCTGAAGGCGTCAGGCACGGGGCAGGGCGGCATCTGGCATCTGGCGCTGGCCGGACTCCTCGAGGAAATGAAGCTGCCGTCCAACTCGGTGCCATGGGTTCCGTCCAACGGCGCCGCGCCGGCGATGCAGGATCTGGTCGCGGGCGGCGTCGACCTCGTTACCTGTTCGCTGCCGGAAGCGCGTGCGCTGATCGAAGCGGGCAAGGCGCGACCGCTGGCCGTGATGGGCGCGACCCGCTCGGGCATCTTTCCGGACGTGCCGACGATGCAGCAGGCGATCGGGGTCAACTACGACGTGGCTGCGTGGCGTGGCATTGCCGCGCCCAAAGGGCTGCCGGCCGACGTCAATACCAAGCTGCTCGGCACGATCCAGAAGATCGCCGAGAGCAAGGAGTGGAAGGACTTCGCGGCCAGCCGCGGCTACGGCACCGCCTGGGCCGCAGGGCCGGACTTCGCGGCGTTCATGGCCAAGGGTGACGCGGGCATGGGCAAGACGATGAAGGCCGTGGGTTTGGCGAAGTGATCCTGCGCAGTCGCGCGCGGGGCGGCATTGCCGCCGCCGCGTGCCGCCTGCCTGGCGATGGGATGGCGGCATGAAAATCAACGACGCCATCTTCGGCGCGTTTTTCCTGCTGCTGGGCCTGGCGATCCTGGTCCACGTGCAGGACTTTGCGCGCATCCCGGGGCAACAGGTCGGCCCCGGATTGTTTCCCGGCATGATCGCGTCCGGCATGGCGGTTTGCGGCGTGATCCTGATGGTGCTGGGTTATCGCCGCCGGGCCACCGAGCCCTGGGGCGAGACGGCCGCCTGGATGCGCTCGGGGCGCCATCTGGTGGCCTTTGCGGCGCTCGTCATCGGCGTGGCCGCGTATGTGCTGCTGGCCGAGCGCGTGGGCTTCCTGATCGTCGCGCCCATCCTGATGTGGATCTGGCTCGTCACCCTCGGCGTGCGCCGCATGTCCGCCGTGGCGGTGGCGGTCGTGGCTACGCTGTTGATCTGGTATGCGTTCTACAAGTTGCTGCGCGTCCCGCTGCCCTGGGGTGTTCTGACCGGATGGGCGTTCTGATGAAACGACCCCCACGCTCGCTTCGCTCGCTGCCCCCGATGGGGGCGCGTCAGTCCCTTGGGGCGGCCCGGCGGAACTGATATGGACGCGGTAATCCTGGCTCTCAACATGGTGTTCAGCGTCAAGACGCTGTTGCCGATGCTGTTCGCTTCGCTCTTCGGTTTGTTCGTGGGTGCCGTGCCCGGCTTGACCGCGACGATGGCCACGGCGCTGCTGGTGCCGGTGACGTTCTTCATGGAGCCGATCCCCGCGATCGCCACCATCGTCACGGCCACGGCCATGGCCATCTTCTCGGGCGACATTCCGGGGTGTCTGCTGCGGATGCCAGGTACGCCGGCCTCGGCCGCCTACACGGACGAAGCCTATGCGATGACCAAGAAGGGCCAGGCCGAGACGGCGCTGGGTGCGGGACTTGTGTTTTCGGCCATTGGCGGCCTCTTCGGTACCGCGGTGCTGATCGTATCGGCGCCGGCGCTGGCCGACATCGCGTTGCGGTTCTCGTCGTTCGAATATTTCTGGCTGGTGCTGCTCGGCCTGACCTGCGCGATCGTCATCACCGCGGAGCAGCCGCTGAAAGGCGTGGTGTCGCTGCTGATCGGGCTGTTGATTGCCTGCGTGGGCCTCGGCAATCCCGCCGGCTTTCCGCGCTTCACCTTCGGCAGCACGGAGTTGATGGGCGGCATCGGCATGATCCCGCTGATGATCGGCATGTTCGCGATCTCCGAGATCATCCGTTTCGCGGTCGACACCGAGCCGCCAATGAAGATCGTCGACCAGCCGATCCACAACGTGTTCAAGGGCATGTGGGCGCTGACGGTCAAGTATCCGCTGCAGATCTTGCGTGGCAGCATCCTGGGCACGCTGGTGGGCGCGCTGCCCGGCGCGGGTGCCGACATCGCGGCATGGATGTCGTATGCGATGAGCAAGAAGCTCTCGAAGGAGCCCGAGAAATTCGGCACCGGTCACGTCGAGGGCATCGTCGAGGCGGGCGCGGCCAACAACAGCGCGCTGGCCGGCGCGTGGATTCCGGCGTTGGTGTTCGGCATTCCGGGCGATTCGATCACGGCCATCGTGATCGGCGTGCTGTACATGAAAGGCA
>JANMCS010000187.1:0-16767 GCA_031361405.1 Betaproteobacteria bacterium | reverse complement strand
GCCAGGCCATATTGCGCCGCGGTGGCGATTTCCTGGCCGTTCATCTGGAAACAGCCATCGCCGTTCCACGATACCACCATGCGTTCGGGATGCACGGCCTTGGCGGCGACAGCGGCCGGTACCGCATATCCCATGGCGCCGGAATACGGCGCCAGTTGTGTGCGAAAGCCGCGATAGCGAAACAGGCGATGCAGCCACACGGTGTAATTGCCTGCGCCGTTGGTGACAATGGCATCGTCAGGCAAGCGCGCATCGAGCCACTCCATCACCATCCACATGTCCACGGGTCCGGGCACGGGTCGACGCCCGCGCCACGCATCGTAATCGGCATGCGCTCGCGCCGCCAGCGCGGACCAGCCGGGGCGGGAGACGAGGGGCAGGGCATTCAGCGCCTCGAAAAATGCACCAGGCTCGGCGGCAATGGCGAGATCGGGTTGGTAGACATGACCAAGCTCATCCGGTGACGGATGCACATGCACCAGACGCTGTCGCGCGACCGGCACCTCGAGCAGCGTGTAGCCGCCGGTGGTCATTTCGCCCAGGCGTTCGCCGATCACCAGCAGCAGGTCGGCGTCGCGCACGCGTGCACCGAGTGCCGGATTGATGCCGATGCCCACGTCGCCCGCGTATTGCGGATGGCGATTGTCGAACAGGTCCTGCGCGCGAAAGGCGCATGCGACCGGCAGTCCGCTCGCTTCGGCGAATCGCCGCAGACCGGCGCAGGCGGCGGCGGACCAGCGGCTGCCTCCCACCAGCATCAACGGCCGCTCGGCCGCCAGCAGACGGTCACGCAGCGCCACCATTTCGCGTGGCCCGGGCGCGGCCGGTACCGCATCGATTCGCGGCGCGTCGGCGCAATGGGCCCGCGATGTCAGCATGTCTTCCGGCAGCGCCAGCACGACCGGACCGGGGCGACCCGAGATGGCGAGCCGCCATGCACGCGCCACGTATTCGGGGATGCGCTCCACCTGGTCGATCTGCGCGGCCCACTTGGCCACGCTGCCGTACATCCGTCGATAGTCGACTTCCTGGAACGCCTCGCGGTCGACCATGTCGCTGCCGACCTGACCGACAAAAACGAGCAGCGGCGTGGAGTCCTGCATCGCCGTGTGGATGCCGATGGCCGCATTCGATGCGCCGGGGCCCCGGGTCACGAACACGATGCCCGGCGCGCCGGTGAGTTTGCCGAAGGCCTCGCCCATGTACGCGGCGCCACCCTCATGCCGGCAGATCACGAAGCGCAGGCGGTCGCGCACGTCGTGCAGGGCATCGAGCACGGCGAGATAGCTTTCGCCCGGTACGCCAAACGCGTGGGTCGCGCCTTGCGCGAGCAGGCTGGCCACCAGGATTTCGCCGCCGGAGCGGAGCTTGGTATCGGGCATCGTCGGTGGGAGTCGTGGCGTAAGGTCAGCGTGCAGCGACCAGGTCCTCACGCTTCAGCAGGAAGACGCTGTCGTCGGAGGACGCCGTCTGCAGCCAGACGAAGGGCAGCCGCGGAAATGCGGCTTCGGTGGCGGCGCGGCCGTTGCCCACCTCCACGACCAGCGTGCCTTCGTGGTCGAGAAAGCGCGGCGCATCTTTCAACAGCGTGCGCACGGCATCGAGTCCGTCGTCGCCGCCGGCCAGGGCAAGGCGCGGCTCGTGCCGATATTCGGCAGGCAGCGCGTCCATCGACAGTGCCGTCACATAGGGCGGATTGCTGATGATGAGGTTGTAATTCTTCTCGGGCAGGTTGGCGAAGAGATCGGAGCGGATCAGGTTCACGCGGTCGGCGAGGCCATAGTCGCTGACGTTGCGCTGCGCGACGGCCAGCGCTTCGGCGGAAAGATCCACCGCGTCAACGTCGGCCGTGGGATAGGCATGCGCCAGCAGGATCGCGAGGCAGCCTGAACCTGTACACATGTCGAGTGTGGATTGCACATCGTCCGCGGGACCGACGAAGCCTTCGAGGCCGGGTCCCAGCAGCTCGGCGATGAACGAGCGCGGCACGATCACCCGCTCATCCACATAGAACCGGAATTCGCCGAGCCACGCCTCGCGGGTGAGATATGCCGCGGGCACGCGGTCCTCGATGCGCCGCGAGAAAATCTGGGCCACCGTTTGCCGCTCGGCCTGCGTCAACCGTGCATCGAGGAAAGGCTCCAGTCGATCGAGCGGCAGGTGCAACGCGTGTAGCAACAAGTACGCCGCCTCGTCATAGGCTTGCGCGCTGCCGTGGCCAAAGGCGAGGCCGTCTTCCGTGAACCGCGACACCGCCCAGCGCAGCCAGTCGCGCAGCGTCTCGAGCTCGTTGACCGGAACGGCGCTCATGCACGGACCGCTGCGGGCACCAGCAGGCGCTCGAGGATGCCGCGATAGATCGCCGCCAATGGTTCCAGATCCGCGATGCGCACCCGCTCATTGAGCTTGTGGATGGTGGCGTTTACGGGCCCCAGTTCGACGATCTCGGCGCAGATGTCGGCGATGAAGCGGCCATCCGAAGTGCCGCCGGTGCACGAAATTTCGGGCGTGCGGCCGGTAACCGCGCGAATGGCCGCACGGGTGACATCGACCAACTTGCCACGCTCCGTCAGGAAGGGCTTGCCCCATCCCGTCCAAGCCAGGTCGTAATCCAGGCCATGCCTCCGTAACACCGCTTCAAGGCGAGCGGCGAGCGATTCGCGGGTGCTGGCGGTGGAATAGCGGAAGTTGAACATCACCTCGAGCGTGCCGGGGATGACATTGGTTGCCCCGGTGCCGGCGTGGATGTTGGAACATTGCCAGGTCGTGGGCGGGAAGTAGTCGTTGCCGGCGTCCCAGGTGGTGGCCGCCAGCTCGGCCAATACCGGTGCCACCTGGTGGATGGGATTGCGCGCGAGATGCGGATACGCGATATGGCCCTGCACGCCCTTGACCGTCAGTGTGCCCGACAGCGTGCCGCGCCGACCGTTCTTGATCATGTCGCCCAGCGTCTCGACGGATGACGGCTCGCCCACGATGCAATAGTCGAGGCGTTCGCCGCGGGCCGCCAGACGCTCGACGACATTGACGGTGCCGTCGACCGACGGGCCTTCCTCGTCGGAGGTGATGAGCAGTGCGATCGATCCCGGCGCATCGGCATGCGCGGAGACGAAGCCTTCAATGGCGGTGACGAAGGCGGCGATCGACGCCTTCATGTCGGCGGCGCCGCGGCCGTGGAGGAAGCCGTCGACCTGCGTGGGCACGAAGGGATCCGAATCCCACTGTGCCAGCGGTCCGGTGGGCACCACGTCGGTATGGCCGGCGAAGCACACCAGCGGCCGCGCGGTACCGCGGCGCGCCCAGAGGTTGGTCACGCCGTTGGCGGTGATGATCTCCGCGGTGAAGCCGAGCGGCGCCAGGCGTGCCATCAAGCGGTCCTGGCAGCCGGCATCGTCGGGGGTCAGCGAACGCAGCGCGATCAGTTCCTGCGCGAGCGCGAGAGTGGGTGCAGCAGCAGTGTCCATCGACCACATGGTAGCAAAGCCGGCCGGCCGGCCGGTGCGGACACCGCGCTCAGTGCGCGCGGTCGAGGAGGTCGGTGTTGATCGTCATCGTGCCGAAATCGGCGCCGGTGCGGCGTGCGTCGCTGTCGCCCACGCTCGTATCGGCCGCCGTCCGCGACGACGGGCTGTTCTGGTTGATCTGCCACGCAAGGTTGGTCGGCGAGTCGGAGCCGATCATCGCCTCTTCGTAACTGATGGTGCCGTCGATGTAGAGCTTGCACAGTGCCTGCTCGAACGTCTGCGATCCCGGGTACAGCGATTGTTCCATCGCTTCCTTGATCTGCGCGAATTCGCCGTTCTTGATGAGGTCGGCGATCAATGACGTATTGAGCAGGATTTCCACTGCCGGCTGCAGTTCGCCGTCGAGATTGCGGACCAGTCGCTGGCAGACAATGGCACGCAGCCCGATCGACAGGTCGGACAGCACTGCCGAGCGCGCGTCGTGCGGGAAGAGATTGATGATCCGCGACAGCGCGTGATAGCTGTTGTTGGCGTGGATGGTGGTAAGGCACAGGTGACCGGTGAGCGTATGCAGTAGCGCCTGCTGCATGGTCTCCTTGTCGCGGACCTCGCCGATCATGATGAGGTCGGGCGCCTCGCGCAGCGCGTTCTGCAGGGCCGCCGTGTAGTTGACGGTGTCCACGCCGATTTCGCGCTGGTTGATCACGCTCTGCTTGTGCTCGAACAGGTACTCGATCGGATCCTCGATGGTCAGGATGTGGCCCGGCTTCGACAGATTGCGATGGTCGATCATGGCCGCCAGCGTCGTCGACTTGCCCGAACCGGTGGCGCCCGCCACCAGCACGAGGCCGCGCTTCTCGGTGACCAGGTCGAGCAGCACGCCGGGCAGCTTCAGGAGATCAAAGGGCGGCACGTTGCTGCGCACATAGCGGATGACGAGCGAGATGGTGCCGCGCTGGCGAAAGATATTGACGCGGAAGTTGCCTACGCTGCGGTCCAGGTGCGAAAGATTCATCTCCATCGTGTTCTCGAATTCGCGCGCCTGCTCCTTGGTCATCAGCTCGTAGGCGATGCGCCGCACGGTGTCGATGTCCATCGGCTGCGTCGACACGGGCTGGACCACGCCGTTGACCTTGAGGTTGATCGGCGCGCCGCAGGATATGAAGAGGTCCGAGGCCTGCTTTTCGGCCATCAGCTTGAATAAGCGGTCGAGGTACATGAGCGTCCCTTCGTGGTGGCGACCGTGGCGTCGCTGCGCCCTCGCCGGAGGTCGGCTCCGATACGGTTCCGGGCGGTACAATTCACTTGGCGCCAAACCTTCAGCCAAGGTCGCGCGTCGCCATGATAATGTCATGAATTGACGGTGCTTTCCAGTTTCGCCGCCAATCCTGCAACCTCTTGAAAAGTCTCTAGCAATTTCCATGCTTGCAATCATCGGCGGTAGCGGCCTGACCCGGCTTTCGACCTTGGCCGTCGCCCATCGCGAAGTCATCCGGACACCCTACGGCGATCCATCCTCCACATTGCTGTTCGGCGAGGTGGCCGGATGCCCGGTGGTGTTTCTCGCCCGCCATGGCCACGGCCACACGATCCCGCCGCATCGCGTCAACTATCGCGCCAACCTGTGGGCGCTGAAGGAGAAGGGCGCTACCGCGGTGGTCGCGGTCGCCTCGGTGGGAATCATTCGGGGTGGCAAGCCCGGCGACCTGGTGTTGCCGACGCAACTCATCGACTACACGTCCGGTCGCGAGGCGACGTTCTACGACGGCGGCGACCGGCAGGTCGTCCATGTCGACTTCACGCATCCGTACACGCCGCATCTGCGCGCGCGCTGCCTCGAGGCAGCGGGCAGTGCCGGCATTGCGCTGGCGGACGGCGGCGTCTACGGCGCGGTGAACGGACCCCGGCTCGAGACGGCGGCGGAGATCGACCGGATGGAGCGCGATGGCGCGACGCTGGTCGGCATGACCGGCATGCCGGAGGCAGCACTTGCCCGCGAGTTGAACCTGCCCTACGCGGTGATCTGCGTGGGCGTCAATCACGCGGCCGGCCGTGGCGACAGCGCGCAGCATGTCTCGATGCAGGGCATCGCCGGTGTGCTGGAATCCGCGATGACTGACGTGCGGTGCCTGCTGGATCATGTGGCACCCTGCATCGGCGGAGCGACCCTTGATACGTGAGGTTTTGCGGATGGGTGATCCGCGCCTGTTCGAGCGCGCGCGGGAAGTCGAGCAGTTCGGCACGCCCGCATTGGCGGCGCTCATCGCGGACATGCGCGATACGATGCTCGCGCTCAATGGCGCTGGCCTTGCCGCGCCGCAGATCGGGGTGCCGTTGCGCGTCGTGATCTTCGGCATGGAGCGCAATCCACGCTATCCGGAAGCGGAACCCGTTCCGTACACCGAGCTCGTGAATCCGGTGCTGACGCCACTCGGCGACGCCACGGACGAGGGCTGGGAAGGCTGCCTTTCAGTGCCGGGATTTCGCGGCGTGGTCACGCGCCATTCGAACCTGCGCTACCGCGGTCGCGACCCGCAGGGTAACGTCATCGACCGCACGTGCAGCGACTTCCACGCCCGCGTGGTGCAGCATGAATGCGATCACCTGGACGGCATCCTCTATCCGATGCGCATCACCGACCTGCGCAACTTCGGATTCACCGACGTCCTGTTTCCGGACATGGAAGACGTCGACGATTGAATGTGCGTTGCGCGTGTCGTCTGCGTTGGCGCTGGCGATTCCGTTGCGCGTCTTTGCACGCAGGCCGCGCTGGCGGTCGCGGTACCGCTTTCCAGTTGAAGTCGGGGTCAAATCGACGACCCCTCCAATTCAACTTGAAAGCGGTCCCCCGCCCACCATCGCGGCCGATGACTTGGCGATACGCCTAGTGTGCGCGGGTCTTCCGTTTTTTCCTTCATGCGAGTTTTCGGCGCGCTGACCCGCGGGACGTGCCAATGCCGCTCCGGTGTGGGTGAACTCAACGCGCGCAAGACCATGATCGCGACGTGGCGTGGGGGACCGTTTTCAGGGTCAATTGGAGGGGTCGTCGATTTGACCCCGACTTGACCCGGAAAGCGGTACCGCACGCCACGGCGCCGGCACAACGCAATCGACGCCGCACCGGCACAACTCAACAACTACCGTCGGGACGCGTTACGCTCTAAGGCGACTTCAACTGCTCGTAAAGCGCCGTTTCCAACCGCAGCAACGCCTGCTCGTCGTGCAGGCGCGCGCCATCGATATGGAACACGTCCTCGGCCCGCTCGCCCAGCGTGGGGATCTTGGCACTGGCCACACTGACGGTGGCGCGGGCCAGCGTATAGGCGATCCTGGCGAGCAGGCCCGGACGATCGCCGGCAACCACTTCGAGGATGTAGTGCGTCCCCTTGTCGTCCGGAAAAATCTGCACCTCGGGGGTGAGCGGAAAGTGCTTCAACTGGCGCGATATCCGGCCCTCGTGCGGCGGCGCCAGCGGGGGATGCTCCTGCAGCAGGCGCGCCAGCTCGAACTCGATGTACTGGATGGCCTCGCGATAACTCGGATTGGTTTCCCGCGGGTCGTGCAGCGTGAACGTGTCGAGCGCATAGCCGGCGCGCGAGGTATGGATCCGGGCCTCGAGAATCGACAAGCCGGTGCGGCCGAAGAATCCACACAGCCGTGCGAACAGCTCGGGTTCATCGGGCACGTAGACAAACACCTGGAGGCCTGCGCCATCGCGCGCCAGCCGCGCCTTGACGACAGGCGCCGGGCCATCCACGCGCCAGTAGAGGTGCCGCGCATGCCAGGCGATTTCGTCCGCGCCATGCCGCTGGAAGTACGGGGTGTCGAGGTGCCGCCACAGTGCGGTTTCGGCGTGGTCGGGGACCGCATAGAGCCGCAGCAGGCGCGCCGCTTCGGTGCGGCTTGCTTCCACGCTGTCCATGATCGTGCGCGTGGGCGACGTCCCGGCCAGCACGGCACGCGCCGCGTGATAGAGATCCTCCAGCAACTTGCCCTTCCACGCGTTCCACACCTTGGGACTGGTGCCGCGAATGTCGGCCACGGTCAGCAGGTACAGCGCGGTCAGGCGCCGTTGCGTACCCATCTTCCTGGCAAATGCCGCGATGACGTCGGGGTCGGACAGGTCCTGCTTCTGCGCGGTAGCCGACATCACCAGGTGGTCCGCCACCAGCCACGCCACCAGGTCGCCATCGGCCCGCGACAGGCCGTGCTCACGGCAAAAACGGCGGGCGTCACGCGCGCCCAGCACGGAGTGATCGCCGCCGCGGCCCTTGGCGATGTCGTGGAACAATCCGGCGAGGTAGAGCACCTCGCGTCGCTCGAAATCGGCAATCAGGCGCGAACACAGCGGATACTCGTGTGCGTGCTGCGCCTCGGTGAAGCGGCGCAGGTTGCGGATCACCATCAGGATGTGCTCATCCACCGTGTACACGTGGAAGAGATCGTGCTGCATTTGCCCGACGATCCGGCCGAACGCCGGCAGGTATTGCCCGAGGATGCCGAAGAGATTCATCCGGCGCAGCTCGTGCAACAGGCCGCGCTCGTTGCGGAACAGCATCATGAAGCGCGCGCGGTTGCCGGGGTCACGGCGAAAGGCGCCGTTGATCACGCGCCGGTCGCGCCAGAGCGTGCGCAGCGTATGCGCCGACATGCCCTTCAACTGGCGCCGCTGCTGCAGCATCAGGAACGCGTCGAGCAGTGCCGACGGCCGGCGCTCGAACACGCCGTCGTCGACGATGTCGAGCAACTCGTCGACCTGCTGGAACTCGGCATCGATCGCCACCGGCGCCGTGGCGGCCGGATGGAGCGACGCGTGCAGGTTCTGCAGCACGATGATGTTGGCCTGCCGCACGAGCTTCGCCGCACGGAAATAACGCTGCATCAACTGCTCGGTGGCGCGCTTGGCCGGCGTGTCGGAGAAGCCCAGCTGCTTGGCCAGCGCGCCCTGCACGTCGAAGACGAGCCGATCCTCGCGCCGTCCGACCAGGGAGTGCAGGCGGATGCGCAGCGAACCGATGAATCGTTCCTGCTGCGCCACGGCGCGCGCTTCGCCCGGCGTCAGCAGTCCGTTGTGGGCAAGTTCGCTCCATGTCTGGCCAAGACCCGCCGCGCGCGCGATCCAGAAGACGGTCGACAGGTCGCGCAGGCCGCCGGGACTTTCCTTGACGTTGGGCTCGAGGTTGTAGAGCGCATCCTGATACTTCAAGTGCCGCTGCTGTTGCTCGAGCGCCTTTGCCGCAAAGAATGCGCGCACATCCATGCCATCGGCAACACGGCGCTTGAACTGGCGAAACAGGCCGCGCGAGCCGGCCAGCAGGCGATGCTCGAGCAGACTGGTCCGGATCGTGACGTCGCCGCGCATCTCGACTTCGCATTCGTCGACGGTGCGCACCGCGTGCGACAACTCGATGCCGATATCCCACAACGTGGCAAAGAAGCGCTCGATGGCGGCCGTGGGCACCGGTTGGTCGGCCGGCAACAGGATCAACACGTCGACGTCGGAATGGGGAAACAATTGCGCGCGGCCATAACCGCCCACGGCCAGCGCCGCCAGGTTGGCGGGCATCGCGCACGCAGCAAACACGTCGCGGAGCACTTGATCGACCAGGCGTGAATGCGCGCGCAGCAGTCGCGGTGTTTCCGGCCTCGCAAAGAACGCGGCTTCCAGCGCGGCGCGGCCATCGTGCAACGTCGCCCGCCAGGCGGCAATCCGGTCGGTGGCGGGAGGCAGCGGAAGCAGGACCTGCGCCGCCGGGTCGGCCGCGGCGGGAGCGACGAGCGCACCCATGCGGTCCGGCACGATCACGCCGCCGGTATCGGCGGCGGTGGCGGCGCGTCTGCGGACACCGTCAGCACGTCGAATCCTTCCGGCGTGACCAGCACGGTGTGCTCCCATTGCGCGGACAGCGAGTGATCAGCGGTGACGATGGTCCAGCCGTCGGCGAGGCAGCGGATGCCGGGACGGCCAGCATTGATCATCGGCTCGACGGTGAAGATCATGCCTGGCTGCAGCTTCAATCCGGTGCCGGAACGTCCGTAGTGCAGGACCTGCGGCTCCTCGTGAAACTGCCGGCCGATGCCGTGACCGCAGAATTCGCGGACCACTGAATAGCCATGACCTTCGGCAAAGCGCTGGATGGTGGCCCCGATGTCGCCAAGATGTGCCCCGGGCCGGATGGCGCGGATGCCGCGCCACATGGCCTCGTAGGTGATTTCGGCCAGGCGCTTGGCCTGGATCTGCGGCTTGCCCACATGGAACATGCGGCTGGTATCGCCGTGATAGCCGTCCTTGATCACGGTGACATCGATGTTGACGATGTCGCCGTCCTTCAGCTTCTTGTCGCCGGGAATGCCGTGGCACACCACATGGTTGACCGATGTGCACAGCGACGCCGGGTACGGCGCGTGACCCGGCGGCGCATAGTTGAGCGTGGCGGGAATCGTGTGCTGCACGTCGACCATGTAGTGATGCGCGAGATCGTTGATCTCCTGCGTGGAGACATTCGCCTTGACGTGCGGCGTCAGGTAGTCGAGCAGTTCGGAGGCGAGGCGGCCGGCCACGCGCATGCCTTCGATTTCTTCCGGCGTCTTGAGATTGACGGACATTGCGGGGGCGTCAGGCGCGCAGCAGTTCGTTGATGCTGGTCTTGGAGCGGGTCTTCGCATCCACCTGCTTCACGATGACCGCGCAATAGAGCTGGCAGCCGCCTTCACCCGACGGCAGGCTGCCGGCCACCACCACCGAGCCACTCGGCACCCGACCGTAGGTGATGCTGCCGGTGGCCCGATCGTAGATCTTGGTGCTCTGGCCGAGGAAAACGCCCATGCCCAGCACCGAATTTACCTCGACGATCACCCCTTCCACCACTTCCGAGCGCGCGCCGATGAAGCTGTTGTCCTCGATGATCGTGGGATTGGCCTGCAGCGGCTCCAGCACGCCACCGATGCCGACGCCGCCGGACAGGTGCACGTTCTTGCCGATCTGCGCACATGAACCCACGGTGGCCCAGGTGTCTACCATCGTGCCCTCGTCGACGTACGCGCCGATGTTGACGAACGACGGCATCAACACCACGTTACGCGCCACGAAGGCACCCCGTCGCGCCACTGCCGGTGGCACCACGCGTACGCCGGCCGCAGCAAAATCGGCGTCGGTGAACTGGGCAAACTTGGTCTGCACCTTGTCGTAGAAGCGGAACGGGACCTGCGGACCCGACAATCCGATGCCGGCATTGTCGGCAAGGCGAAACGACAGCAGCACCGCCTTCTTGATCCATTGATGGGTTTCCCACTGCCCGGCCACTTTTTCCGCGACCCGCAGTCGACCGGCGTCGAGTTCGTCGATGACGTGCGCGACCGCTTCCCGGACGGGTGCCGGCGCCGAAGCGGCGGAAAGTTCAGTCCGCTGTTCCCAGGCGGCGTCGATCGTGCTTGGCAGGCTCATTGTGGCGGGTCTTCGCTCGGGAAAACCACCATTTTACCGCGAGTCGGGGCGCCAACCCGCCGGACAGCGTCGGCGCGCGCCGCTAGATCCTCTGCGCCAACGCGACCACCCGGGCCACCGCCTCCGCGCATTCGGCTTCGTCGGCGACCAATGCCAGGCGAATCCGCCCGCGTCCGGGGTTCACGCCGCCGGCGTCGCGCGCGACGAGGCTGCCCGGCAGCACCGATACGTTTTCCTCGGCCAGCAGCCGCTGCGCGAACGCGGTGTCATCGATCGGCGTGGCCGCCCACAGATAGAACGCGGCCTCGGGCATCGTGCAGGGCAGCGCGGTGGCAAGCAACGGCTGCAGCGCGCTGAACTTGCGCGCGTAGAGGGCGCGGTTGACGCGTACATGATCCTCGTCGCTCCAGGCGGCGATGCTGGCGGCCGCCACGGTGCCCGACATCGCGCTGCCGTGATAGGTGCGGTACAGCAGGAAGGCCTGCACCAGAGCGGCATCGCCAGCAACATAGCCGGAACGCAGTCCCGGCGCATTGGAGCGCTTCGACAGGCTGCCGAACACCAGCAGCCGCGGATACCCGTCGCGACCAAGCGCCTTGGCCGCGGCCAGTGCGCCGAGCGGTGGATGCGCTTCGTCGAAATAGATCTCCGAATAACATTCATCCGAGGCGATCACAAAGCCGTGGCGATCCGAGAGTGCGAACAGCGTGCGCCAGCCATCGAGATCCAGCACGCGGCCCGTGGGATTGTCGGGCGAGCACACGAACAGCAGTTGGGTGCGGTCAAGCACGGTCGGTGGAATACCGCGCCAGTCGTGGGCGAATCCGGCCGCGGGATCGGCATTGACGCACCAGGTCTGCGCGCCCGCGAGCAGGGCCGCGCCCTCGTAGATCTGGTAGAACGGATTGGGCACGATCACGGTGGCATCGTTGCGTGATCCATCGATCACCGTTTGGGCAAAGGCGAACAGCGCCTCCCGGCTGCCGAGGATCGGCAGCACCTGCGTCGCGGGATCGATCGCGTCGAGGCCGTGACGGCGGATCAACCAGGCGGCTATTGCCTCGCGCAGCGCGGGCGGCCCGACCGTCGTGGGATAATTGGACAGCGCGCCGACACCGTGCAGCAGCGCGTTGCTGATCAGCGGCGGCGTGGCGTGCTTCGGTTCGCCGATCGACAGGCTGATGGGACGCTTGCCCGGTGGCGGCACGATGCCCGCCATCAGCGCGCGAAGTTTCTCGAAAGGATAGGGTTGCAGCGATGCCAGTCGGGGATTCACGCGCCAGATCCAGAGGAGGGGTGGCCGATTATAGCGAGAGCTGCATGCCACTCTCGCCACGATGCGGCAAGCGCGCCGCATGACCACGGGTCGCGTCGCTGCAATCGTTGCCTTGCTCGTGGCGCTGGCCACGGGTGCGATCGTGGCGGCGATGATTGGCTGGCGGGCATTGGGTCCCGCCGCGCTGACCGCAACGCCGGGCGCACCGGTCGAACCGCTGCCCACGATCCTCGCCTCCGGCTTGTGGAGCGGGGCGGCGCCTGCGCCGGCAGCCACCGGCGGCGCCGACGCCGCGCCGCGCAGCGTCGGCGACCTTCGCCTGCTCGGTGTCTTGGCCGAGCGTGATGGCGCCGGTTTCGCGCTGTTTCGCGTGGCGGAGGGTCCGCGGCTGGTGGCGCGCGGGCAGGACATCACGACCGGTGTGCGCCTGACCGCGGTGCGCCCCGACGGGGTCTCGCTGCTTGATAGCGGTGGTGAACACACGATGGTCCTGCGCGCGGACAAACAAGCGCCACCCGCGCTGCCCGGATCAGCGCCCGCCGTTGGGGGTACAACCGTGGCGCCAGTGCGCGCAACCGCCACGCCTGCGCGCAATCCCGCGTGCGTGGCGCCGCCGGGCTTCAAGGGTTCGGTGCTGCGCCTCAATGCTGAATTGTTCCAGGGCATCGTCGCGAAACCGGAGACTTGGGTCGCGATGGTGGCGCCCGAACGTGGCGCGCTGGTCGTCCGCGACGACAGCGGCTTCATCGCCATGCTGGCCATGAAGAAACAGGATCGCCTCGAGCAGGCCAACGGGATTGCGTTGGCAGCACCAGAAGACATCATCGGCGCCGTGCTGCGCCCGCTTGCGGGCAATCAGCCGGTGCGCATCACCGGCACGCGCGACGGCGCCCCGCGCGAATGGCTGTTACTGAATGCAGGAGCCTGTCCCGCCTGAGGCGTAAGGGCGCTACGTGGCGGCGCGCGCCGGCAGCCACGCCAGCAGGTCGAGCGGCCGACTGATGATGCCGGTGGCCGGCCAGTTCGCATGATCGCCATCCGCGCCGACATAACCATAGGCCGCCGCCAGCGTGGCCATTCCGGCGGCGTTGCCAGCTTCGATGTCCCGCAGGTCGTCGCCGACATAGACGCATTGCGACGGCGCACATTGCAGCGCTGCGGCGGCATGCAGGAGTGGCGCCGGATGCGGCTTCGCATGCGGTGTCGTGTCCCCGGAAACAATAACGCCGGCGCGGTCGGTCAGCGCCAGCGCCGCCGTCACCGGACCCGTGAATCGCGCGTGCTTGTTGGTGACGATGCCCCAGCGAAAGCCATGGCGCGGCAAATGGTCCAGCAGGGCGTCGACACCGTCGAAGAGATGCGTGGTGTGCGCGAGGCAGGCGGCGTAGTGATCGAGAAAGGCTTCGCGCAGTGACGCATAGCGCGGATCGTCGGGCGTCACGCCCATGCCGGCCTGCAGCATGCCGCGCGCACCGGACGACGCGTGCGCCCGCACGGCGGCCACCGGCACCGGCGGCAATCCTGCCTCGGCGCGCACGCAATTCAGCGCCCCGGCCAGGTCGCCGGCCGAATCGGCCAGCGTGCCATCAAGATCGAACAGCACCGCCGTGACGGGCAGCGGTCGTGCGACCGACTCAGCGCGCATGGGCGGGCTTGCGGAAGGCCGCGATGTAGTTGACCGAAGTGTCGGGCTCGAGGCGATAGGCGCGCGTGAACGGGTTGTAGGTCATGCCGATCATCGTGGTCAGGTCGAGACCCGCGCGGCGGGCGAAGCCGGCCAGTTCGGCGGGCCGCAGAAACCGCGTCCAGTCGTGGGTACCGGCCGGAAGCAGGCGCAGGATGTATTCCGCCCCGACGATGGCAAAAAGGTAGGACTTGGGATTGCGGTTCAACGTCGAGAAGACGACCGTGCCACCGGGACGAACGAGCTGCGCACAGGCCGCCACGGTGGAGCCCGGATCGGGCACGTGTTCGAGCATCTCCATGCACGTCACGACATCCCACGCTGCAGGCGCCTCGGCGGCGAGCGCCTCGGCGGCGATCAGCCGGTAGGACACGTCGACGTCGGATTCGAGGCGATGCAACTGGGCCACGCCCAGCGCCTTCTCGGACAGGTCGATACCGGTGACGCGGGCACCTGCAACCGCCATCGCTTCGGCCAGGATGCCGCCGCCGCAGCCGACGTCGAGCACGCCCTGGCCGGCGAGGCCGCCGGTAACGCCTGCGATCCAGTCAAGCCGCAGCGGGTTGATCTGGTGCAACGGCCGGAACTCGCTTTCCGGGTCCCACCAGCGATGGGCGAGCGCGGAAAACTTGGCCAGTTCGGCGGGGTCCGCGTTGGTGGTGGAGGTTGTCATGGGGTCAGGGGCTCGTGATCTTGCGCTGCCAGGCGCGGGTGCGACGCAGCAGCGCGGGGGTGTCGATGGTAGTCAATTGGCGACCATTCATGATTCTATTCCCGCCGATCCAGACGTCGGTCACGCATTCACGCCCGGCGGCATGAACAAGATGGGATACCGGATCGAACACTGGGGCGGTGCTCACGCTGTCGAGGTCCACGGCCACCATGTCGGCAAGCTTGCCGGGCTCGAGCGAACCCGTCACCGCGTCGAGACCCAGCGCCCGCGCGCCGTCGAGGGTGGCCATGCGCAGGGCCTGCGCCGCCGGGACGCTGGCGGCGTCGCCGGTGGCAACCTTGGAGAGCAGGCTGGCCAGCCGCATCTCGGCGAAGAGGTCGAGCCGGTTGTTGGACGCGCTGCCATCGGTGCCCAAGGCGACATTGACGCCCGCATCGAGCAGCGCCTGTACCGGCGCAATGCCGCTGGCGAGTTTCATGTTCGACGCAGGACAGTGGACGACGCTGCTGCCTTGTGCCGCCAGCATCGCGATATCCGCGGGCGTGACATGCACCGCATGCACGGCGACGAATGCCGGACCCGTTGCTCCAAGCGCGTCGAGGCGCGCCAGCGGTGTGACGCCGGTGGCACGCAGTGCGTCGGCGACCTCGGCCTGGGTCTCCGCGAGGTGCGTGATGATCGGCAGATCGAGTTGGCGTGCATACATGACGATCTTGCCCCACGTCGCATCGCCGACCGTATAGGGCGCGTGCGGCGCGAGTGCAAAGCGCAGCCGCGCCGCGTGGGCGAACGCATCGCGCGCGGCCAGGCCATGCTGCAGATACGCGTCGGCATCGGCCGCGTAGGGGGTTGGAAAATCGAGGACCGGAAGGCCGAGCACGGCCCGCATGCCGGACGCTTCAAACGCGCGCGCGGCATCGGCGGGATGGAAATACATGTCGGCGCAGCAGGTGATCCCGCCTTGCAGCATTTCGGCCGCGGCCAGCTGCGTGCCGTCGAAAACGAAGTCGGGGGCCACGAAGCGTGCCTCGCGCGGCCAGATGTGCTGTTGCAGCCAGATGTGCAGCGGAACATCGTCGGCAATGCCGCGCAATAGCGACATCGCGGCGTGGGCATGGGCATTGACGAGTCCGGGAATCAGCACGTGCCCGGGCAAATGCAGGGTTGCCTGCGCGACGTAATGGGCGTCGGCCTGCGCGGTCGGAACGAGGGCGACGATATGTTCGCCAGCGATAAGCAGCGCGTGGCCGGTGAACACCCCGGCCGGCATGACCGGCACGATGTAACCGGCGTCGATGCGCAGGTCAACGGTGATGGGCGGGTTGGACATTCAATCCTGCCGATGCAGTGTTGGAGTACGCCGCGATGCGCAGCGGCCACAAACGAAAAGCCCCGCACCAGGCGGGGCTTTTCGCTGGGAACGAAACCGATCAACGCTTGATCGCTTCGCCCTTGACTTCGACTTCCACACGCCGATCCGGCGCGAGGCAGGCGATCAGTTCCTTGCGGTTCGTCTGCTTGCAGACCAGACCCGGCACCGGCTGCGTCTTGCCCATGCCCAGCGTTTCGATCTTGTCTTTCGGCATACCCTTGCTGACCAGGTAATCGCGCACTGCATCGGCACGACGTTCCGACAACTTCTGGTTGTACTGTTGCGAGCCGATCGGATCGGTGTGGCCCGTCACGAGGACCAGTTCCAACTTCTGGATCTGATTGAGCTTCGTGATGATTTCCGCATCGATCGCCGCCTTGCCTTCAGGCTTCAACACCGCCTTGTCGAAGTCAAACAGCGCCTTCGAGGCCAACGTGATCTTTTGCACTTGCGGCGCGGGCGCGGGCGCCGGGGCGGGAGCAGGCGCAGGAGCCGGGGCGGGCGGTGGCGGCGCTACGACCGGAGCCGGCGCCGGTGCGGGCGGCTTCGGAACGAGATCCGGGTCACATTGCAGCGTAGCCATCGACGGGGCCCAATAGCCCTCGCGGTAGCACAGGTTGCCGGAAATGCCGGCGGTACCGTTGTAGACGCCGCTCTTCACTACACCATCAGTCGGCGTCGGGTACGCATTGCAGACATACCCGGGCGAGCAGGGCGCCGTTCCGGGCACATACCCCTTCGTTTGTGCGACCGCACCGCCGGCGAAGGCCGCGGCGAACAGGCCGGCAACGGCACCGGAGACGAGACGTCGAGTCATTGTTTCACCCCTTTGGCTTTGGTTTTGAACAAGTTTT
>JANMCS010000183.1:0-1190 GCA_031361405.1 Betaproteobacteria bacterium | reverse complement strand
CCGAAGGCGTCCCAGCCCATCGGCATCAGCACGTTCATGCCCTTCATGCGCAGCTGGCGCGCGAGCATGTCGTTGATGGTGTAGTTGCGCACATGGCCCATGTGCAGCTTGCCGCTCGGATACGGCAGCATCGAGCAGGCGTAGAACTTCGGCTTTTGCGAATCTTCGGTGACGCGGTAAGCGTCTATCGCCGCCCAATGGGCCTGGGCGGCGCGCTCGATCTCGGTGGGGAGGTACTTGTCATGCATCCCGCGATTCTATTGAGGCACGGTGGCATGGATGCGGCGAAGCAGGCGCCGCTCGCCGCTTCGAGGGCGTGCGTCTACTTCGGCGGGGCCGCCGGCGCCACCGTCTCGGTGACAAACCCGATGCGCGACAGGCCGGCTTCCTGCACCAGGCCGATCAGCTCGGCCACACGGCCGTAAGGCACCCGCTCGTCGGCACGCAGCTGCACTTCGGTGCGCGGGTTCTGGCGCGCGGCCTCCTGCACACGCACCGACAACGCGGCCGGATCGAGGCGTTCATCGCCGTAGTACAGCCGCCCTTCGGGATCGATGGCCAGCGTGATGAATTGCGGTGCGTCGCTGGGCCTGGCCGCCTGCGTGCTGGGCAAGTCGAGCTTGAGGCTGCTGGTGAGCAAGGGCGCGGTGATGATGAAGATCACCAGCAGCACCAGCATCACGTCGATCAGCGGCGTCATGTTGATATCGCTCATCGGCCGTGGCGATGCGGTGCGTTCGAGTCGACCAAAGGCCATGGTGCGTCAGCCTTGCGAAGCCGCCGCCGAGCGCGCGGTATCCTGATCGATCAGCATTTCGCGCAGGTCGTGCGCAAACCCTTCGAGATCGGCTTCGGCGGTGCCTACCCATTTGCCGAACAGGTTGTAGGCCAGCACCGCCGGAATGGCCACGGCGAGTCCGGCGGCCGTCATGATCAGCGCCTCGCCCACCGGGCCTGACACCTTTTCGATGGTGATCGCGCCACTCGACGAGATGCCCACCAGCGCGTGGTAGATGCCCCAGACGGTACCGAACAATCCGATGAACGGCGCGGTGGAACCGATCGAGGCGAGCAGCACCTGGCCAAACTGCAAGTGTGCGAGTACGCGGTGCAGGGCGTCGCGCAGCCGACGCGTGAGCTGCGAATCCAGGTGCGCGCCCGTTTCGAGCGTGCCGGCGGTGGGCGACGCC
>JANMCS010000166.1:0-14834 GCA_031361405.1 Betaproteobacteria bacterium | reverse complement strand
GAGGCAAACCAGCTGCGCCGCAGTGGCGACGATAAGCTCGACATCGGCGACCAGCGCAACCAGCTTGCGTTCACACTGCTTGATGATCGCCGGCGACTTGAATGCAAATTGACCGACCACGTGGTCGGCGCCCGGGCGCAGGTGCGGCGCCCAGCAGAAGTCCACGCGATCTTCGACGAACCGATAACGCGATTGCAGGCTTCGCGATTGCGTGGGCGCGGCGAGCTCTTCGGTAACGCGGTAATGGAACCAGCGCTCGCCCGCATGGAGTTCGATATCGATCGTGAACCGCTGGGGTCCGTCGGTGCCGGTAACTCGCAGCGTCGCCTTGTCCGGCGCGTCCTCCAGCAGGCGGACGTTGTCGCCCCGCGGCGCGTGATCCAGCCCCGGTCCCTCAGCCGGCGGCAGCGAGGTCAGCATCAATTCCCATCCGTCGCGCCATGCAAACAATTGTTCAACGAGATAGCGACCCTCCCGCGTCAAATCGAGCCGCACCAGGCCGTTCTCGATGCTGGCGGCGTCTCCTGTAACCGATGCTTTGATCGACACTATTTCACCTCATGACTTTGAAACTGAGATTGATCAACCTTTGACGCTGCCCATCGATAACCCCGCGACTATGTGGCGCTGAATCAGGAGCGTCAGCACCATGACCGGCAACGTGATAATGGTCGCGGCGGCGGTAAGGCTGCCCCAGTCGAACCCGCCATAGGACAGGAATCCGAATACCGCGACGGGTAGCGTCCGCGTCTCCGAATTCGACAGCACGACCGAATACATGAACGTGTTCCAGGACTGTATGAAGCTGAGGATGCCGGCGGTGGCGATGCCCGGCTTGACGATCGGCAAGGCCACCTTTAGGAAAATCTCGAAACGATTGGCGCCGTCGATGAACGCCGCATCCTCGAGTTCCTGTGGCACATCTTCGAAAAAGCCGATCATGATCCACACGATCAGCGGCAGGCCGACGGTCAAATGGCTCAGGATCAGCGCGGTGTAACTGCCGACCAGATGCAGATCGGAAAAAATGATGAACCAGGGGACGAGGTAGCTAATGCCCGGGGCAATCCGAGCGATCAGAAAACCCAGCGCGACCCCACTCTTCTGAAACCGCGCAATTCCGTAGGCGGCGGGCAGCCCCAGTACTAGGCCGAGCAGCGTGGATCCTGCGCCGATGACCAGGCTATTCCAAAGGAAGAGAAAAAACGGATTGTTGACGAATACCGACTGATAGTTTTCCAGCGTCGGCGCGAAGATGAACAGCGGCGGAAACGCGACGTTCTGAATCTGCGTTTTGAGCGATGACAACACCATCCAGTAGAACGGGAACAAGTATCCCGCAAGCACTGCGAGGACGAGCACATAAAAGAGGAACGAACGCAGCCGTGCGCGTCGACGCTCCGTAGTCTTACTCACGTCGGCTTCCTGCGAAAAGCGATCAGCGCCGCGCTCAAGCCCAGCACGATTAAAAAGAAAATTACCAGCATCGCCGACGAGTACCCGAAATGCAGGTAGTCGAAGGCAGTGACGTAGATGTATAGGTTAAGCGTTTCCGACGCGAAGCCGGGCCCACCGCGGGTGATCACGTAAATCGAATCGAAGGTCTTCAGCGCATCGATGCCACGAAAGAGCGCAGCGACCACGATGTAAGGCCGCAGCATGGGCAACGTCAGGTAACGAAAAATCTGCCAGCGCGATGCGCCGTCGATTCGCGCCGCCTCGAACGGGTCTTCAGGCAGCGCCGTCAGGCCACCAAGCACCATGAGCATGACGATCGGCGTCCACTGCCAGACATCGACCAGCACTAACGCCGGCAGGGCGAGCAAAGAATCGTTGACCCAAAGACTGGGGCCGAGCCCGATCAATTTCAGCAGGTAGTTGAGGACCCCAGTGGCGGGGTCGAACATCAGCAGCCACACCAGTGAGATGGCGACCGGCGTGGCGACCATCGGCAGCAGGAAGATGGTCCGCGCCGCGCCGCGACCGATGAAGGGCTGCGCGAACATCAGGGCCAGCGCGATCCCCAGCGCGACCTCGACGGTGACCGAAAGCGCGGTGAAGACGAGGGTGCGTGCCAATGCGGCGAGAAATCGCGCGTCGGCCAGAAGAGCGACGTAGTTCTGCACGCCGGCGAAATGCGGCGGCGGGCCCGCCGCAAACCATTCCTGAAAGCTGAGGTACGCGGTGTATGTGAACGGGAACACCAGCATCAGCAGCAGGACGACCGCCGCCGGCGCGATGAACATCCAGCCGGTGCGACGGTCCTTAGTCGACGATCGGGACACTGTTAGGCTGCATCATTTCGACACGTGCGGGATCCCGATCGGAAACGACTTCGGAGTGCGATGCTTACTCTGTCTTCGCCCGGATGACCTTGATCTGATCGTTGGCCTTCTGCGCCGCCGCCTTGACGTCGCCCCCTTCGATGGCCACGATGACCACGCTCCCCAGCACGTCGCGAATCTCGCCTACCGCGACGAACGGAGGCCCCCACGACGGTGTGCCTGAAAGCTTCAGCGAGTCGAGGGTGGCCTTGGTCAGTTCCGGCGCCTTGTCGGTCTTCTTGAACTCCTCCGACGCCCAGGCCGAAACGCGACCCGTCGGGATGGCCGCCAACTGTGCTTTCAGTGCGTTGTCCTTGCTGATCGCCCATTGGATGAAATACCAGGCCGCCTCCTTTTGTTTGGACTTTGCATAGATCGAGAGGAACCAGCCGCCGCCCGCCGGTTTGCGACCGGCTGCGCCCGCCGGCAACATCGCGAAACCGAACTTGTCGGAGACGGAGGATTTCTTCGGGTCGAGCAGCGGCGCAAAGAAGATATTGGAGTCGGTCCAGAAGGCCGCGCTGCCCGCCGCCAGCAGGCTCTGGCACTGCAGCCAGTGGTAGTTGGTGGCGCCCGGCGGTCCGTATTCGCGGGCCAGGCGTCCGTAATAATCGAACGCCTTGATGGCTTCCGGCGTCGTGAAGGCGGCCTCACCCTTGGCATCCACCCAGCTGCCGCCCATGCTGTGCAGGATGCCGGAATAGATGGTCGTCGTCGCGGCGCCTTTGCCCCGCATGCAGATGCCGTATTGACCTTTCGACTTGTCAGTCAGCTTCTTGGCCGCGGCTTCCAGTTCGTCCAGCGTCTCCGGCACCTTGAGGCCCGCCTGCTGCAGCAGGTCCTTGCGGTATACCAGCACCTGCAGTTCGCTGTAGAGCGGAATACCGATCACTTCGCCGGAGATCGTGACGTCGTTCAACGCTTGCGGCGCGAAGTCGGCATAGTCGAAATCCGCCGCCGTGAGAACGCGGTTGTTGATGTACGGCTTGAGCGGCTCGTACCACTTGGCCGCGAAATATTTCGCGCCTTCCTGGTGGCGCTGCGAGCCGAACACATCGATATCGCCGCGCCCCGACGAAAATGCGATCGCCATTTTTTGCCGGTTCTGGTCTTCCGGCAACACCTCGAGTTTCACCCTGATGCCGGTGAGTTGCTCGAACTCCGGAATCTTCGGTGTGATGAAATCCGACCACGGTTGCTTGGCGAGCGAAACGTTGATCGTCTGACCGGCAAATTTCTTCCAGTTGAATGGGTCTTGTGCGATCGCCGGGGAGGTCCCGGTGATCAACACGCCCAGGAATAGGGTTTGCAATAGGCGCTTCATCAGTTTCCTCCTCCGGTGTCGACGTACAGCCCGCAAGCGCATCAATCCCAATCGGCGCTACCTGGTTCCCCGGACCTGCTGCGGGGCGCCGGGCACGAGTATCTTTGCTTCCCGTGTGGGCGCTTCATCATCACTCAAGTTGCGCTGGAACGTTTCCACCAGGAAATACGCGCATACCAGGCTTATGACTGCCGTGCCTGCAATGTAGATCGCGATCGGAAACGTCGAGTGGTATGTCGCGAACAGATAAGCTGCAATCAGCGGTGCCGGGCCGGAAGTGATGATCCCGGCGATTTGATAGGGCAGCGAGGCGCCCGTGTAACGCACCTTCGTCCCGAAGAGCTCGGCGAACCACGTCGACTGCACGGCGTAGACCGAAGCTTGACTCAGGGCCATTCCGCAGATGTAGGCGAGCACGATGTACATCGGATCGCGCGTTTCGACGAGCTGGAAGAACAGGAAACCGTAGAGCGCGACGAAGACCGCACCCATCATGTAGACCTTGCGCCGACCGATATGATCCGAGAGCTTGCCGAATAGCGGCAGCGTGACGAGCTCCACCGCGCATCCCACGAGAATGGCGTTGAGGAAGAAGCTGCGCGGGAGCCCCAGTTGCTGCGTGCCGTAGGCCAACATGAAAACGTTCATCACGTTGAACGTGATGTCGGTCGCAAAGCGCGTTCCGAGCGCCAGCACGATTTCTTTCGGATACCGCTTGAGTAGCTCGATCAGCGGAGCCTTGGCCACGGTGCCCGTCGCCTTGGCCTCGGTAAATACCGGCGACTCGATGACCCGCAGCCGGATGAAGAGCCCGATGCCGATCAGCACGACGCTCAACAGAAACGGAATGCGCCAGCCCCAGGACAGAAACTGGTCATTGGGTAGCTGCGAGACCAATGCGAAGACACCGGTCGACAGCAGCAGACCGATCGGAACGCCGAGTTGCGGAAAGCTGCCATAAAAACCGCGCTTGGCTTTGGGTGCGCTCTCCACCACCAGCAGCACCGCGCCGCCCCACTCACCGCCCACGCCAAGACCCTGGAAGAAGCGCATCGTCACGAGCAGGATGGGCGCCCAGACGCCAATCGTTTCGTAAGTCGGCAGAATGCCGATGATGAACGTGGCCACGCCCATGATCATGAGCGTTGCGACCAGTGTCACCTTGCGTCCGATGCGATCGCCAAAATGCCCGAAGAAGACCGCCCCGAACGGGCGCGCCACATAGCCAATCGCAAAAGTTCCGAAAGCTGCAATCGTGCCGACCGCGGGGTCGAACGACGGAAAGAAGAGCTTGCCGAATACGAGTGCCGCAGCCGTTCCATACAGAAAGAAGTCGTACCATTCGATCGCGGTCCCCACGACCGACGAGATCAGAATACGGTTGATCATTGACTTGTCGGGCGCCAGCGGCAGCGTTGCCATGTTTTCCTCCTCCGTAAACTTGAAATTTGTGGGGACGCGCAATTACGTCGCATCCGCATGCGTCAGATCTGCTTCGTCGAGCAGCTTTCCTTGACACTCACCAGTGCAGTTCCATTGGAAATTGGTCGAGCGCCTCCACCCCGCCAGCGCTCAGGCGCACGATGCGCTCGGTGCGCAGGCCACCCACGTTCGGCACGGTGATCGTGGATTTGAGCGTGAACACCATGTTCTCTTTGAGCACGGTCGTGTTACCCGGACCGATCCACGGTGCTTCTTCCTCGGGGTCCATGCCCGTGCCATGCCCGGTCCCGTGACCGCGCGCCTCGCTTGAATACTGTTCGTATCCGGACTTGACCAGCGCCTGCTGGATCACCGCGTTGAGTTCGAGCGCGGCCATGCCCGGTCGCGCGGCCGCGAGACCGGCTTCGACCGCGCGCGCCGCCGCCGCGACGATCGCCATCTTCTTGGCACTCGCGGGGCCGTAGGTGAAGCCACGTCCACCATCGGCAACATAGCCGCGGTAGCGGGCGCCGATGTCGGTCATCACGAGATCGCCGGGCTTAACCACCCGATCGGTCGGCCGGGCGAGGTTGTACGCCGAACGCGGGCCGGCCTGGACCATGGAATCGAAGGCCGTGCGATCGGCCCCGCCGGCGAGCATCGCCTGATCCGCCACGAGGGCGAGTTCGCGCTCGGTGTGCGGTTTGCCGTCTGCCAACGCGTCCCGGATCGCGGCCATCGCCGCATCGGTCAGCGCGGCGGCCTTGCGCATCAACCGCACTTCGGCGTCGCTCTTGACTGCCTTGATCTCGGCCAACACCGCCGTCGGCTCGAGGCGGACGCCGTCGAGTCCTTCCTTGACCCGGTCGAGCACGCTGGCGGGTACATAGGCCGCACCGGCGAGACCCAGCGTGCCCGCGCGATGCGCGTCGGCGAACTTGCGCAGGCGCTCGCCGAGTTCGCGAAAGCCGCAGACCTTAAACGTGGTGACGCTCGCGGCATACGGCAGGCATTGCTCGGAGACGAACAGCACCGGCTCGGTATCGATACCGAGCAGCAGCACCGCGTTGGCGATGTCCGAAACTCCGTCCAGCGGACGGAACTGGGTGAAATAGGAGATGTTCGCGCCGCGCCAGCAGTCACCGAAGGCGACCAATCCTGCGAGGCCGGCCTTCGCCAGCGCCGAACGCACCGCGGCGACGCGCTGGCGGTATTCCTCGCGCGAAATGCCCTCATCCATCATTTCAACCGCCGCCGGCTCGTCTTGAGTTTTCGGTGCTGCCACGAGTGTGTCGGTACTCATCGGATCCTCCCAAAAGCGTTCTGATCGTTCGCGTTGCGATGCGCCAGCTGCGAATGGTGGAGCTGCGCGCGGTTGCTTTGATCCAAACGTTCCAGACCAAGAGGCTATGGCTTCCTTCTATGCAAAACAAATGAAAAAGTTGACGTGAGCTATATCGTTTTGATATACATATCCAATCCTCTGGGAGAGAACCATGGCTATCGCTTCAAGCGACTGGCTCACTCGCTCGCGACTGAGCGCCCGACAATTGTCGTTGCTGGTACAGCTGGACGAAAAGCGCTCCGTACTTCACGCCGCCGACGCGGCCTATCTAACGCAACCGGCGGCGTCGAAGTTTCTGACGGGCCTCGAAGACGCGCTGGGTGTTCCACTGTTCACGAGACACGCGCGTGGTGTCGAGCCGACGCTCTACGGCGAAATCTTGGTGCGACATGCGCGTGGCGCGTTGGCGGAACTGCGGCAAGCTCACGAAGAGCTCGCGGCAGCTCGGTCCGGGCTTACCGGCGAGGTATCTTTTGGCACCACCGTAACCTCCGCCACCAATCTGGTCCCGACGGCAGTTACCGCGGTCAAGAAAGCATTTCCGCGCATTCGCGTAAATATCGATCTCGACTTCAGCGAGGCACTGGTGCGCCGGCTGCTTAACCGAGAGTTCGATATCGTGATCGCTCGCCTGCACCACTCGCCGGGAGCTGAGGAATTGGATTTCGAGACCCTCGCCGAAGAGCCTCACGGCATCGCGGCGCGCGTCGATCATTCGCTTGCCCGCAAGCGGGGTCTCGCGCTGCGCGATCTCGTCGACCAGACGTGGGTCATGCCGCCGCCGGGCAACGTAATGCGCGACCGGTTGACTCAGCTATTTCTGCAAAAGCGCTTACACCTGCCGCACCGGGTCGTCGAGACCGCAGCGCTGCCGATTATCACCAGCCTGTTGCGGATGAGCGAGATGGTGGCACCGCTTCCCACCGACGTTGTCCGTCCGTACTGCGAGTCGGGCGTCCTGGTGATGCTTCCGCTGTCGCTCGATCTACGTCTGGGCGCGGCGGGCATTATCACGCGGCGCGGACACCGGTTTTCGCCCGCCGCGACGGTGATGTTGAACGCGCTGCGAGAGGCTGCGGCTGCTCAATATTCAGGCAAAACCGCAAGGCCGAAATAGCGCGGGGACTCTGTCACCAGGCGCGGCAGGCGGGTACAACGCTTGTCATGGCCGGTACAACGATGGCGGAACTGGAATTCCCATAAGTACCGCACGACCCATCACGCGCATTGATCGGATTCGGCTACATGGTGGCTATATAGTCAGCGAACAACAAAAAGCCCGGCGCGGAGGCCGGGCTAAGTGCTTGACTATGTGGTTGCGGGGACAGGATTTGAACCTGTGACCTTCGGGTTATGAGCCCGACGAGCTGCCAGACTGCTCCACCCCGCAGGCGAATTATAGCGCAACCGGGCGGTGCTGGCAATTTGCTGTATCGGGCCTTAGTCATCCTGGGCGGCGGCAACGAATCCGCGCGCGGCTAAAGCCGCGCCTACTGGACCTTGGCGCTAGCTGGAAACGCCACCACGTGATCGATCGCGAGGCGGATGCCGATCTGCTCGCCGATCGCGTGGTTGTGGTGCGACGGCACGAGCGACAAGAGGCGCGTGCCCGATGCAAGCTTCAGCGTGTACAGGAATTCGGCGCCTCGAAACGCCTTCGCCTCGACACCCGCCTGCCACGGACTCTCGTCGTCGTGCACGATGTCATCCGGGCGCAGCAGCAGGTCCACCGCGCTGCCCGCAGGCACCGGCACGGGCCAATCGCCCTTGAGGTCCCCCAACTCCGTGCGCACGTGGCCGTTGGCCTCGGCGATGCCGCGCAGGAACACGCCCTGCCCCACGAAGTCGGCCACGAAGCGCGTGCGCGGCCGGTGGTAGAGGTTGTACGCGGTATCCCATTGTTCGATGGCGCCGTCCTTCATGATGCCGATCTCGTCGGCCAGCGCGAAAGCTTCGTGCTGGTCGTGCGTGACCAGGATCGCGGTGGTGCCGGCCGCCTTGAGGATCGCGCGCACTTCGAGCGAGATTCGCTCGCGCAGGTCGAAGTCGAGGTTGGAAAACGGTTCGTCGAGCAGCAGCAGGTCGGGACCCGGCGCCAACGCGCGCGCCAGCGCCACGCGCTGCTGCTGGCCGCCCGACAATTCATGCGGATATACCTTCGCCACCGTGGCGAGGCCCACGAGGTCGAGCATGGCTGCGACGCGGCGGGCAGCGTCGTCAGCATCCAGGCGCGACAACCCGAACGCCACGTTGCGCGCCACGTCGAGATGTGGAAACAGCGCGTAATCCTGGAATACCATGCCGACACCCCGCTGTTCCGGCGGCACCTGGAGACCGGGGCGGGACACCACGCGGTCGGACAGCTTGATCTCGCCGCCCTGCACGGGTTCGAATCCGGCGAGGCAACGCAGGACGGTGGTCTTGCCGCAGCCCGAGGGTCCGAGCAGACAACCGATGCGGCCGGGGTCGAGCGAAAACGTCATGCCACGGACCACCTGGTGGTTGCCGTATGCGTGATGAAGCGATCGAACGCTGACGGAGGCGGCCATGGGCAAAGGCGCAGCCCGCGTTGCGCTAGCCTGGGCCAGCGGTGGCGGCAGCCGTTGCGCGCACCGTTGCACCGCTGCCACCGCGCCGCGACCAGGTCTTGAGCTTTTCGGCGATGGCGCTGCCCATGTCGATCTGCGGACCCGACGGTGGTGCATAGCCTTCCGCCCGCTCGCGCGCTTCCACCCGCTTGCTGGCCGTCTCGAACGCGCCGACGAAAGTGTCGTCAACCGCGAGGCCGTGCTGGAAGAATGCTTCGCCAAAGAATGTCGCATCGCTGCGCTCACCGCAGCCAAACGACACCCGATCGGCTTGCGACGCGGTGATGATCAGTGTGTGGTCGTTCTTGAGCGGCTCGATATAGCCGCCGGAAAAACAGGATGATACGACGATGATCCTCCACTTGATTCCAGCGTCGTCAAGCAGCTGCTTCAGTCCGCCCGGCGTCAGCTCGACCAGCGACAGCGGTGACTGGGATGCGGCCAGGCGAAAGTCGGGGCTGCCGTGGCTGGCGAGATAGAGCATCACGATGTCGTCTTCCGGATCGACAATGCTGCCGATTTCGTTGAGCGTTTCGCGCAGGTTGGTCACCGTGGCGAAAGGCGCGGTGATGAGCGTCCGCGGATTGTTCACCAGCACGATCGAGCGTCCAGCGGTGCCCCAGCGCGTGTCCATCACTTTCTGCGCTGCTTCGACGTCCTTGCGAAATACATCCTCGCGACCATAAGGCGCGAAGCCGACGAAGTAGAGATCTGCCCGTCCGGCACGCTCCTCCAGCAGCGCTTCCAGCGCGTGATTGAGGATGAAGCCCTGCGTGGCCAGCACGGCTTCGCTGCCGGCATTCAGGCCGCCATCGGCGGACACTGGCGGCACATCCTCGGTCCACCATGCCGCGTTGGGAAACAGGATGTTGGCAAACCAGATCGGCGCGGCCAGCAGCAATCCTCCCCCGATGGCCCGCAGCCACGCGTGCGCGGGCGGTGGCGACCATGCAACGGCGACGCTGCGAATCAACACGATGACGATCCACGAGATCACGCCGCCTTCCAGCAGGCTGGCGACCGCCGCCCCGGCCGGTCGTGCCGCCAGGATGATCAGGGCGTAGTGCAGCATCTGCACGAGGGGCGTCGATGCGAGTACCAGCACCGGAATGGCCAGTGCCAGGTCACGCTGCCGGTTGAGGAGCGCAATCGCCGCTGCCGTCAGCAGCAGCAATGCACCGGAGTAGAGTTCGGAGCCTGCGCCGAACAACGAGAACACGCGTGGATCGTCCACTCGCAGCGCATCGCCCACCACGTCGATCAGCGCCGAGAAGGCGAACAGCAGCAGCACCTGTGGCAGATCGATACGAAACGCCAGGCGGTCAATGGGACGAAAGCAGGCAAGGCGAAGTCCCGCGCGCAGATTGCGCAGCAGATTGGCAAAGGCTTGGCGCATGTCGAAGCGGCGGGCCTCACGCCGCGGCCGCGTTCCTTTCGACGAAGGATTGAATGGCCGCCGCAGTGGCAGGCAGAACCGTGAAATGCTGCGGCAAGGCTTCCAACCCGGCCAAGGATGCAGGACGCGGCGCATCCTGCCCCAGCGCTTCGCGGATCGTGGCGGCGAACTTGGCCGGGAGTGCCGTCTCGACGGCCACCAGCGGCACCGCGGGATCGCGGTGTTCCAGCGCGACCTTCATGCCGTCGGCCGTATGCGGATCGATGATCACACCGTAGCGTGCGTGCACGGCCCGGATCGTGGCGATGCGGTCCGCGTGCGTGCTGCGCCCGGACACGAAGTTGGCGGCGCGCACAGGGTCCCACAGCGGCGTGCCGGCGAGATCGAAGCCCTTGCCCGAAGTCACGTCAGCCCACAGCGCGCACACACGGTCGGTGTCGCCGCCCGCAACGTCGTGAATGAAGCGTTCGAAGTTGGACGCTTTCGATATGTCCATCGACGGCGACGACGTGGTGTGCGTCTCGGGTCCGCCACGCGGGCGATAACGCCCCGTGCGGAAAAATTCGTCCAGCACGTCGTTCTCGTTGGTGGCGAGGATGAGTCGTCCGATAGGCAGGCCCATCTTGCGCGCGACATACCCGGCGAGAATGTTGCCGAAATTGCCGGACGGGACGGCGAAGTCGACGCGCTGCGTGTTGTCGCGGCTGGCGGCGTAATAGCCTTTGAAGTAATAGACGATCTGCGCGGCCACGCGTGCCCAGTTGATCGAGTTCACGGCGCCGATCCGGTGCCGCGCCTTGAACGCCGCAGCGGCGTTCACCGCCTTGACGATGTCCTGGCACTCGTCGAAGGTGCCGTCGATGGCCAGGTTGAAGATGTTGGGCTCGTCCAGCGCGAACATCTGCGCGGTCTGGAAAGGACTCATCCGGCCGTGCGGCGACAGCATGAACACCGTCACGCGGTCCTTGCCGCGCATCGCATATTCGGCCGAACTGCCCGTGTCGCCAGACGTGGCGCCGACGATGTTCAGCGAACGTCCCTCGCGCGCCAGCACATGCTCGAACAGGTTGCCCAGCAGTTGCAACGCGATGTCCTTGAACGCCAACGTGGGTCCGTTGGAGACGCGCAGCAGGTGCAGCCCCGGCTCAAGCGTGAGCAATGGTGTGATTTCGTCGGTGCCGAAGGTCTCGTGCGTGTAGGTCGCGTCAATGATGCGCTTCAACGCCGACGCAGGAATGTCGTCGATGAAGCGCGACAGCACCGCGAACGCGAGATCGCGATACCCGAGCGGACGCAGCGCCTCGAGTTCCGCGGCGGTGAACTGCGGATACTCCCGCGGCACCGCGAGCCCCCCGTCCGGCGCCAGGCCTTCGAGCAGGATCGCGCAGAACGGTTGCGGCGCATCGGCGAAGGCGCCACGGGTGCTGACGTAGCGCATCAGTTCAGCTCTTCCAGGCGAATGCGCACGATGGCGCCGCGTACGGTGGGCAGCGCCTCGATCCTGGCGATCGCATCGACGATGTTGCGCTCGATGGATTGGTGGGTCAGCAGGATGATATCGGTCTGGTCCTCGCCCTCGTCCGGCTCCTTCTGGATCATCGCGTCGATCGAGATCTCGCGGTCGGCAAGGATGCGGGTGATGTCGGCCAGCACGCCGTGGCGATCGTCCACGCGCATCCGCAGGTAATAGCTGGTGACGACGTCGCCCATCGGCAGGAACGGCAGGTCGGTCAACTGGTCGGGTTGGAACGCGAGATGCGGCACCCGCTGCTCGGGGTCGGCCGTGTGCATCCGGGTCACGTCGACCAAGTCGGCGATCACCGCGCTGGCGGTGGGCTCCGCGCCGGCGCCCGCGCCGTAATACAACGTGGCGCCCACCGCATCCGCCTTGACCAGCACGGCGTTCATCGCGCCTTCGACGTTGGCGATCAGCCGTTTGTGCGGGATCAGCGTGGGATGCACGCGCAACTCGATGCCCTCGCGGCCGTTGGCCACCGCGCGCCGCGTGATACCCAGCAGCTTGATCCGGTAGCCCAGTTCCTCGGCATAGCGGATGTCTTCGCGCTTGAGTTGGGTGATGCCCTCCGCATAGGCCTTGTCGAACTGCATCGGCACGCCGAACGCGATGGCGGACATGATTGTGAGCTTGTGCGCGGCATCGATGCCCTCGACGTCGAACTTGGGATCGGCTTCGGCATAGCCGCGCGCCTGCGCTTCGGCCAGCACGTCGGCGAAGCTCGCGCCACGCGAGCGCATTTCCGACAGGATGAAGTTGGACGTGCCGTTGATGATCCCGGCGATCCATTCGATGCGATTGGCCGACAAGCCCTCGCGCAAGGCCTTGATGATCGGGACGCCGCCGGCCACCGCGGCCTCGAACGCCACCATCACGCCTTTGGCGGATGCCGCCGCAAAGATCTCGTTGCCGTGATGCGCCAGCAATGCCTTGTTGGCAGTGACCACATGCTTGCCGTGGGCGATGGCATCGAGCACCAGCGTCCGCGCCGGCTCGATGCCACCGAGCAGCTCGCAAACGATGTCGACATCCGGATGCCGCACGACCACGGCCGGGTCGTTGGTGAGATTGACGCCGGCAATGCCACGCGTGCCCTCACGCGCCTTGTCCAGCGTGCGCGTGGCGATCCAGTTGATCCGGATCGGACGCCCGGCGCGCCGGCTGATTTCTTCCTCGTTGCGCCGCAGGACATCCCAGGTGCCGCGGCCCACGGTACCGAAGCCCAGCAAGCCGACGTGCAGCGGTTTCATCGTTGCCGTGACCATCAGAGCAACCCGTCATCGCGAAACATCTGCTTGATGCCGCGGATCGCCTGCCTCGAGCGCGACTCATTTTCGATCATTGCAAAGCGCACGTGCCCGTCGCCGTACTCGCCGAAGCCGATACCCGGCGACACCGAGACATGCGCCTTGGCCAGCAGCTGCTTGGTGAATTCGAGCGAGCCCATCGCGCGATAAGGCTCGGGAATCTTCGCCCAGACATACATCGACGCCTTGGGAACGTCGACCATCCAACCCGCTTCGTGCAACCCCTTGCACAGTACGTCGCGCCGCGCCTGGTACTTGGCGGCGATCTCGGCCACGCAGTCCTGCGGGCCTTCCAGCGCCGCGATGGCGGCCACCTGCAGCGGCGTGAACGTGCCGTAGTCGTGATAGCCCTTGATGCGTCCCAGCGCATTCACTAGGTCGCGATTGCCGACCATGAAGCCGATGCGCCAACCGGCCATGTTGTAGCTCTTCGACATCGTGAAGAACTCGACGGCGACGTCGCGCGCGCCCGGCACCTGCATGATCGACGGCGCCTTCCAGCCGTCGAAGCAGATGTCGGCGTAGGCGAGATCGTGCACGACGTAGATGCCGTACTCCTTCGCCAGCGCGATGATCTTCTCGAAGAATGGCAGCTCCACGCACTGCGCGGTGGGGTTGGCCGGAAAATTGATGATGAGCATCTTCGGCTTGGGAAAGCTCATCCGGATCGTATGTTCGAGCTCGGCGAAGAAATCGACATCCGGCGTCATCTGTACCTGCCGGATGTCAGCACCCGCGATCACCGGGCCGTAGATGTGGATCGGGTAGCTGGGGTTGGGCACCAGCACGGTGTCGCCGCGGCCCAGTGTGGCGAGCGCCAAGTGCGCAATGCCTTCCTTCGAGCCGATGGTGACGATGGCCTCGGAATCGGGATCGAACTCAACGCCCCAGCGCCGGTGATACCAGTGGCAAATCGCACGCCGGAGCCGCGGAATGCCCTTGGACACCGAGTAGCCGTGGGTATCGGGACGCTGCACCGTCTCGATCAGCTTGTCGACGATGTGCTGCGGCGTGGGTCCGTCGGGATTGCCCATGCCGAAGTCGATGATGTCCTCGCCGCGACGGCGCGCCGCCATCTTCAATTCAGCGGTGATCGAAAAGACGTACGGGGGCAGGCGCTCGATGCGCGAAAACTGGGCTGACGGGGGGGTCGACATGCTGATCCTTGCGTAAGCGCCCGGAGCCGTCCGAGCGACGTAGGTGGTAGTGCGGAATGGTGAAGCGAGAATGATTTTAACGCTTATGTTGCGTCGCGGCAATCTTCGCGGCCGGCAGCGCCCGGGCTGCGCCGCGGACGATTACGCTTATCATCGCAGTGGGCAGGCGTGCCAGCCATTGCACCAATCGTCCATTTCACATGTCTCGCCACCATGAAATTTCACCTGCAGCCCCCGTCGTCCTTCGTCATCGCGGCCCTTGGTGCCGACTGGATCCGCATCGGCACCACCGACTATCGCGACAACATCATCGTGACACCGGACGCGGTGATCCCCGGCTGGGCGCCGGACGGTTTCGCTTCGCTGGCGGAAGAGGATTTCGCGGGCTTGCGCCAATACGATCCAGAGATCGTGCTGCTCGGCACCGGGGCGCAGCAGCGGTTTCCACACGCGGG
>JANMCS010000161.1:0-2206 GCA_031361405.1 Betaproteobacteria bacterium | reverse complement strand
GATCATGCTGTCCTCGGTTTCGCCGGAACGATGCGAGACGACGGCGGTGTAGCCGGCGCGATTGGCCATCGTGATCGCGGCAAAGGTCTCGGAAAGCGTGCCGATCTGGTTGATCTTGATCAGGATCGAATTGGCCACGCCCTTGGCGATTCCCTGTTTCAGGATCCTGGTATTGGTGACGAAGATGTCGTCGCCCACCAATTGCACGCGCTTGCCAAGGCGATCGGTGAGATATTTCCAGCCGGTCCAGTCGTGCTCGGACATGCCGTCCTCGATGCTGATGATCGGATACTTGTCGCACCACGTGGCCAGCACATCGGCGAACTGCTCGGACGTCAGCGAGCGGTTCTCGGCGGCGAGCACGTAGCGGTCGTCCTTCCAGAATTCGCTGGCGGCGCAATCGAGTGCCAGCGCGATGTCGGTGCCGGGTGTGTAACCCGCCTTGTCGATCGCCTCCACCAGCAATTCGAGCGCCGCTTCGTTCGACGGCAGGTTGGGCGCGAAGCCGCCTTCGTCGCCGACCGTGGTGGGCATGCCGCGTGCGTCGATCATCTTCTTCAGCGTATGGAACACTTCGGCGCCGTAGCGCAACGCCTCGCGAAATGTGGGCGCGCCAAGCGGCACCAGCATGAATTCCTGCAGGTCGATTGCGTTGTTGGCGTGCGCGCCACCGTTGATCACGTTCATCAGCGGCACGGGCAACTGCATCTGGCCGGCGCCACCCAGGTAACGGTAGAGCGGCAGCGACGATTCATCCGCGGCCGCCTTGGCCACGGCGCAGGACACGGCGAGCATCGCGTTGGCACCCAATCGGGCCTTGTTGTCGGTGCCGTCGAGCTCGATCAGCGTGCGGTCGATGAAGCCCTGTTCGCTCGCATCGAGGCCGAGGATGGCTTCGCAGATCTCGGTGTTCACGTTCTCGACGGCGCGCATCACGCCTTTGCCGAAATAACGCTTGGCGTCACCGTCGCGCAATTCGATGGCTTCCTTGGAACCCGTGGAGGCGCCCGATGGCACCGCTGCGCGACCCGAAACGCCAGACTCGAGCACGACATCCGCTTCGATGGTGGGATTGCCGCGCGAATCGAGGATCTCGCGGGCAATGACGTCGACAATGGCGCTCATGCAGAAGTCCCTTCGTAGTCGCAGATCACCCAGTCGGCGATCTCGCGCAACAACACGACCACTTCCTGGTGGGCGGGATGCGGGCCGTAGGCCTGCAGATCGGCGTGCGTGGCAAAGGCCATGTTGATGCCGTAGTCGTAGGCAACCGGGCGGTCGGTGACGTTCCAGCCGTGCTCGAAGCGCACGATGCCGTCACACGCGGTTTCGAGGGCGGCAAACTTGGCAGTCCACGCGGCCACGCGCGGATCGGTACGGGAGACGCCGGGTTTCAACCTGATCAGGACGAGATGAACAAACAAAGCGTGTCTTCCTTGTGGGTGGATCAACGCGGCGCAGGCATCAACGCCGCTTCGGGAAAGCCGCTGCGCTTCACGGCGGCGTCGAGTTCGACCAGCGTGGTGAGAAGCCCGCGCATCAACCCCAGCGGCCACGCATTGGGGCCGTCGGACAGCGCTTCCTCGGGCTTGGGATGCGTTTCCATGAAGAGCCCGGCCACGCCCGCACCCACCGCCGCGCGGGCCAGCACCGGCACGAACTCGCGCTGGCCGCCCGATGACGTGCCCTGGCCGCCGGGAAGCTGCACCGAGTGCGTGGCATCGAATACGACGGGGCAACCGGTGGCGCGCATGATCGCCAGCGAGCGCATGTCGGAGACGAGATTGTGATAGCCGAACGAGGCGCCGCGCTCGCAGACCATGATGTTGTCGGTACCGCTCGCCGCCCGCGCCTTGGCCACGACCTGCAGCATGTCCTGGGGTGCCAGGAACTGGCCTTTCTTGATATTGACGGGGTTGCCCGCGGCGGCCACCGCCTGGATGAAATCGGTCTGCCGGCACAGGAATGCCGGCGTCTGCATCACGTCGACGACGCTGGCCACCTCGTTGATTTCCGCCACGGTGTGCACATCGGTCAGCACCGGCACCGCGCATTGGCGGCGCACTTCATCGAGGATGCGCAGGCCCTCCTGCATGCCGGGTCCGCGAAACGACGCATGCGAACTGCGGTTGGCCTTGTCGTAGGACGACTTGAAGATGAACGGGATGCCGAGGTCGGCGCAGATCGACTTCAATTCGCCGGCGAC
>JANMCS010000092.1:0-1722 GCA_031361405.1 Betaproteobacteria bacterium | reverse complement strand
GGGGAAACGCCGTACATGCGCATGGGGGACGCGCTGGTGCTGGCGCTGGCGCTGCTGCTGCTGGTGGTGGCCATCGCCGTCCCGCGATTCACGCGCGCGCGCTGAAACGCGCCGCGCCCGGCGGCATATTCGCCGCAAGCCACGGCTAAACCGGTAAAATCCGCATCTTTCAAGCAGTTAGGATCGCGCTACGCGCAATCTTTTGGCCATGATCACCTTTCAAAACGTCATCCTGCGCCTGCAGGACTACTGGGGCCGGCAAGGCTGCGCGCTGCTGCAGCCGTACGATATGGAGGTCGGCGCCGGCACGTCGCATACGGCCACGTTCCTGCGCGCGCTCGGGCCGGAACCGTGGCGCGCCGCCTATGTGCAACCATCGCGGCGGCCCAAGGATGGCCGCTACGGCGAAAATCCCAATCGCCTGCACCAGCACCATCAGTTCCAGGTGGTGCTGAAGCCTTCGCCCACCAACATCCTCGAGCTGTATCTGGGTTCGCTGGAAGCGCTGGGATTCGACCTCACGAAAAACGACGTGCGTTTTGTCGAGGACGACTGGGAAAATCCCACGCTCGGCGCGTGGGGTCTCGGCTGGGAAGTGTGGCTGAACGGCATGGAGATCACGCAGTTCACCTACTTCCAGCAGGTCGGCGGCCTCGACTGCAATCCGATCACCGGCGAGATCACCTACGGCCTCGAGCGGATGTCGATGTACCTGCAGGATGTCGAATCGGTGTACGACCTGCGCTACACCGACACGATGACCTACCGCGACATCTACTTCCAGAACGAGGTCGAGCAGTCGAAATATGCGTTTGACGCATCCAACGAGCCCAAGCTCTTCGAACAGTTCATTTTCTTCGAAGGCGAGGCCAAGCGCCTGCTCGATGCGAAGCTGCCGCTGCCCGGCTACGAGATGATCCTGAAGGCCGGCCACACGTTCAACCTGCTCGATGCCCGCGGCGCCATCTCCGTCACGGAGCGCGCGGCCTACATCGGCCGCATCCGCACGCTGTCACGGCTGGTGGCGCAGGCCTACTACGACTCGCGCGAAGCGCTGGGCTTCCCGATGTTGGCCAAGTCCGCCAAGGCCGCGTGATCATGGCCGATACGCAAACCCTGCTCGTCGAACTCTTCACCGAAGAGCTTCCGCCCAAGGCGCTCAAGCGCCTGGGCGAGGCGTTTGCAGAGGGCATTGCCAGCGGCCTGCGCGGCGCGGGCCTGGCGGCCGCCGACGCTGAAGTCGTCGGCTATGCCACGCCACGGCGGCTGGCGGTGACCATTGCCGACGTTGGCGCCGTGTCGCCCGCCGTCGCGTTCAAGCAGAAGCTGTTGCCGGTCAGTGTCGCGTTCGATGCCAATGGCGCGCCGACGCCGGCGTTGTTGAAAAAGCTGGCCGCGGCGTCCATTCCCGAATCCTCACTCGACACGCTGCTGCGCGAATCCGACGGCAAGGCCGATGCGCTGTTCCATGCCGGCATGCGACCCGGCGTCGCGCTGGCGACCGCGCTCCAGGCGGTGCTGGCCGACACCATCGCCAAGCTGCCGATCCCCAAGGTGATGAGCTACCAGCGTCCCGATGGCTCCACCGTGAAGTTCGTGCGTCCCGCCCACGGGCTCATCGCGCTGCACGGGGCCGACGTCGTTCCGGTCACCGCGCTCGACCTGCACGCGGGACGGACCACCGGCGGCCACCGCTTCCTGTCGAAGGGCGAGCGCACCATT
>JANMCS010000088.1:0-1719 GCA_031361405.1 Betaproteobacteria bacterium | reverse complement strand
ATTCGATCAGCGTCGCGCGATCGAGGCCATGGCGCACGATCTTGAAATCGTTGGCGGCTGCGGCCTGCGCAAAGCGGTTCCACGGACACGCCAGCTGGCAATCATCGCAGCCGTAGACGCGATTGCCGATCAGCGGGCGCAGCGCCTCGGGACTGCTGCCCTTCAATTCGATCGTGAGGTAGGAAATGCAGCGCCGCGCGTCGAGCTCGTAAGGCGCGACGATGGCGCCGGTGGGGCACGCGCCGATGCATGCCGTGCAGGTGCCGCAATGCGCGTCCACCGCCGCCGTCGGCGGCAACGGCAGGTCGGTATAGATCTCGCCCAGAAAAAACCACGAGCCCATCGCGCGCGTGAGCAGCAGCGTGTGCTTGCCACGCCAGCCCAGTCCGGCCTTGGCAGCCAGCGCCACTTCCAACACCGGGGCGCTGTCGGTGAACACGCGGTAGCCGAAAGGGCCGACCTCCGCGCTGAGGCGATCGGCCAGCTGCTGCAGGCGCTGGCGCAGCACCTTGTGATAGTCGCGGCCAAGCGCATAGCGGGCGATGTACGCGCGGTCGCCGTCGGCCAGTGTGGCCGCGGGATCGTCCGCCTCCGGCGGCAGGTAGTTCATCCGCGCGGTGATCACACGCAGCGTGCCGGGCACGAGTTCGGCCGGGCGGGAGCGGGCAGTGCCATGCCGCGCCATGTACGTCATTGATCCGTGCCGGCCGGCGGCCAGCCAGCGCTGGAGGTGCGCCTCCTCGGTGACGAGGTCGGTGTCGGCGATGCCGACGTCCTCGAAACCGAGCTCGCGCCCCCACGCCACCAGGGACGAGGCGAGTCCGGCCCAGTCGCGATTGGGTGCGGCATCGATCGAAGCGGGCATGGCGTCCATCGGCGTTAGCGTAGCGCAACGCGGTTATTCTTCAGGGATGGCACGCACAATTGCTTCCATTCAACTGCATCTGGCCGACGCCGAGGCGACGGAACGCGCCGGTGGCGCGGTCATGCTGGCCGCGACGGGCGGCATGGTGATCGCGCTGCATGGGGACCTCGGCGCGGGCAAGACCACGCTGGTGCGCGGCGGTCTGCGCGCGCGCGGCTGGGTTGGCGCCGTCAAGAGCCCGACCTATACGTTGGTTGAACATTATCCGTTTTCGAGTTTATACTTCTATCACTTTGATTTTTATCGATTCGCCGATCCAACCGAATGGGAAACAGCCGGACTTGCCGAATGTTTCCGCGACGACAGCGTCTGCCTGGTCGAATGGCCGGAGCGCATCGGTGACCTGCTGCCGCAGCCCGATCTCGATGTCGCGCTGGCCGCGCCGGCCGACGGCGTGGGACGCGTGCTTGCGCTCCATGCCCACACGGTCGCGGGACAGCAATGCCTAGCCGCCGCGCAGGCGCTGCACCTGCCGCCCGCAGCGTCGGCATAAGCGTCGAACGCCGGCGCATCTGTCGCTGGCTGCTGCTGCCCGCTACCGGCTTCATGCGGCCCGACGTGTGGGCGCAAGCCGTACGCATTGCCTCGGCGCGCGTCTGGCCGGCCCAGGAATACACGCGCGTGATCGTGGAATCGGCCACGCCGCTGCCGCATGCGCTGTTCACGCTGAAGAATCCGGACCGACTGGTCATCGATCTTGACGGCGTGGAACTGACGCCGGAACTCGCGTACCTGCCGTCGCGCGTGCAGTCCGGCGACCCCTACCTCGCCGGCATCCGCGTGGGCCGCAAATC
>JANMCS010000058.1:0-1338 GCA_031361405.1 Betaproteobacteria bacterium | reverse complement strand
GCGTGACCAGCGCCTCGTCCATCGCCGCGCCGGTCGACCCGAACCAGATCACGCCGGTGCGCGAAGGCTTGGCGGCGGGCTTGATCATCGGCGCCGGCATAGGGCCTTGGCGGTTTCGAACTTGCGCAGCAGGCGCTGCATGTTGTCGACGTAGGCCACGCCCTCTTCCGTGTAGCGGGCGTAGCGATCCTTGGTGGTGCCGCGCGTGAAATAGCTGCCGCGCGTGGCATGCGTGCCGGGATAGGTGCGATAGGGAATGCCGTCGCCGTCGACGTCGAGATAGCGACCGAAGTCGCGCCCCGATTCGAGATCGGCCGTGGTCATCACCTTGCCGCGATCCATGCGCCGCGTGTCGTCCCACGCAAACGGCTCGCACAGCCAGTCCTGCATGCCGATGTCGAGGTCGAGCATCACGAAGATGGGCGTCTGCAGCCGGTCGGCCAGGTCGAAGGCGGTGGCGCTGAACTCGAAGGATTCGCGCGGATCTTCCGGCAGCAGCATCACGTGCTTGGTGTCGCCATGCGAGGCATAGGCGCACGAGACGAGATCGGCCTGCTGCGTGCGCGTGGGCATGCCGGTGGACGGGCTGCCGCGCTGCACGTCGAACAGCACGACCGGGATCTCGGCGAAATACGCGAGGCCCAGGAATTCCTGCATCAGCGACACGCCCGGACCCGACGTGGCGGTAAAAGCGCGCGCGCCATTCCATGCGGCGCCGATCACCATGCCGATTGACGACAGTTCATCCTCCGCCTGCAGGATGGCAAAACGCTTGTCGCCGGTGTCGCGGTCGGTGCGAAACTTGCGGCAATAGCCGCCAAACGCCTCGGCCAACGATGACGACGGCGTGATCGGATACCACGCCGCCACCGTGGCGCCGCCGTAGACGCAGCCCAGCGCGGCCGCGCTGTTGCCATCGATGAAGATGCGCTCGCCCACGCGGTCGCTGCGGCGCACGCGAATGGGCAGCGGGCACTTGAACTGTTCGAGCGCGTGGTCGCGCCCCATCCGGAACGCCTTGCGATTGGATTCGAGCAGCGCTTCCTTGCCCTTGTACTGTTCGCCGAAGAGATTCTCGATGACCTCGGGCTCGATGCTGAGCAGCGCCGACAGCGCGCCCAGATAAATGACGTTCTTGAAGAGTTGCCGCTGCCGCGGGTCGGAGTACGCGGCGTTGCAGATCGCCGTGAGCGGCAGGCCGAGCGCGGTCACGTCGTCGCGGAATTTCGACGGTGGCAAGGGCTTGGTGGAGTCGTAGAACAACCAGCCGCCGGTGTCCACTTCCGCGACGTCGTTGTCCCACGTCTGCGGATTCATCGCCACCATCAGGTCGACGCC
>JANMCS010000038.1:0-5590 GCA_031361405.1 Betaproteobacteria bacterium | reverse complement strand
GAGTTTGCCGACGCCGGGCCAGGAAAAGATGGTCTCGGTCACCACGGCAAAAGCCAGCGTGGAGCCGAACTCCAGCCCGAACACCGTCACCAGCGGTATCGCGATCAGCCGCAGCACATGGCGGCGCAGGATCGTCCATTCGCTTTCGCCGGCCGCGCGCGCAAAACGAACCATGTCGGTCAGCATCACCTCGCGTGTTCCGGCGCGCGCCAGGCGGATCATCAAGGCCAGCTTGAACAGCGCCAGGTTGAGCGACGGCAACAACATGTGAGTCAAACCGTTGAGCGTGAAAAAACTCCACTCGACGCCCAGAAACGGCACCGTTTCACCACGGCCGCCCGCAGGCAGGACGCCAAGGTTGACGGCGAACGTGAAGATCAGGATCAGCCCGATCCAGAACGTGGGCACCGAAAAGCCGAGCACGGAGACCGCCATGATGGTCTTCGACGCGATGCTGTCGGGACGGTAACCTGCATACATGCCCAGCGGAATGCCGATCAGCGTCGCGCTGATGACTGCCGCCAGCGTGATCTCCAGCGTGGCGGGCAGGCGCGACAGGATGAGGCCCAATACCGGTGTGTTGTAGACAAAGGAGCGCCCGAAATCGCCCATGGCCAGCCGTTTGATGAACGTGAAGTATTGTTGCCACAGCGGCTGATCGAACCCATAGGCGCGAATGGCCTGCTCGCGTATCTGCTGTGTGGCATCCGGTGAAATCATCACGTCGATCGGGTTGCCTACCGCATAAACCCCCGTGAATACCAACGCCGAGATGACGAGCATCACCACCAGGGCTTGCAACAGGCGCTGGATGATAAAGGCGAGCACGAGCGCTGGACCCTAGTCCCAATCGGCAGTCAGGAGCAATCGGGTTTCAGCAACAGCGACATCCCAGAGCGCGAGCATGTCGGCATCCGACCGCTGATACAGTCCGCCGAAATTGCCATCCCCGATGAGGGCCTTCTTGGCGCCTGCATCCAGCCGCTGGTAGCGGGCCAGATCCACCATCGGTTTCGGGTCGGTCGGCGGGGTCACGCCGGGCAGCCGTGTCCACGGAAAATTTTCCATCCAAGAGGCATGCGAGGCGACAGCGTCGATCGCCTTCACCTTGGCCCAGGTCTGCGGGGCGTTGTACCAGTTGTGCCATTTCACCTGCACGCCGCGATTGCCATTGAGCCATTCGAGCACCGCGCCGTGGGCCGGCGCGTTGCCGCCGTGACCATTGACAATGACAATCTGCCGGAAGCCCGTGCGGACCATGCCATCGAGCACGTCGCACATCAGCGCGCACAACGTCGAGAGCCGCAATGTCACCGTACCGGCGTAGTCGACGAAGCTGGGCGTCAGCCCGTAATTGATCGCCGGAAACACCGGCACCCCGAGCGGTTGGGCGGCCTCCACCGACACGCGCTCGGCCAGGATCGCGTCGACGCAGAGGCTCAACTGGGCGTGTTGTTCGGTGGAGCCTATCGGCAGCACGGCACGCCGGTCCCGCTTCACGTGCTGTTCGACCTGCATCCAGTTCATTTCGGCAATGCGCATGTTCTCACTCCGTCAAAGGTCCGTCGCCAGGCGGCTGCCCGTGAGAAGTACCCACGATAATCATACCTATCGCGCTGCCGACTCTGGCCGCCGTCCCAAGCCACCAGGAGCCGCTCCTCACGCTACACGAGAACACCCATTGCCCGATTGGTCCAACCTGGTCAGGACCACCTGCGCCGTCAAGGCTGATGGCGTATGCCGACCGCCATTGGATTACTATCTCACAAGGGGCGCGGTCGGCGCTCCCCGCTTCAGGAGAATGCTATGCGCTCGATTGTCATGGGCTTGGTTTGCGCCACCGCCCTGGTTGCGTCCGCCGCTGCCCAAACCCTCACGATCGGGGTGCGTGGCGGTCCCGACTCGATTGATCCACACTTCACCGCCACCGGCACGCACGCCGAGTCGCTGAAACATGTGTTCGATACGCTGGTGTGGTCCGGGGACGGACTGGAACTCGAGCCACGCCTGGCCGAAAGCTGGAAGGCGATCAATGACACGACCTGGGAGTTCAAGCTGCGGCGCGGCGTGAAGTTCCACGATGGTTCCGACTTCACCGCGGCCGATGTCAAATTCTCGATCGAGCGTATCCCTGTGGTCTCGGGTCCCAATCCGACCACGATCTACGTCCGCCGGGTGAAGGAAATCAAGATCATCGATCCTCTCACCTTGCACATCGTGACGGATGGTGCCGCGCCCAACCTGCCCAACGACTTCATTCGCCTCTTCATCGTCTCGTCGAAAGCGGCCGCCGGCCTCACCAAGGAGACGGCCAACGAGGCCTTCAACTCCGGCAAGGCCGCCACGGGCACCGGCCCTTACAAGTTTGTGTCGTGGCAGCCGAAAGGCGACCTCGTTCTCGCCCGCAATGACAATTTTTGGGGAGCGAAGGAGCCATGGGCGCGTCACGTCCGCAAGGAAATTCCCAACGATGCCGCGCGCGTTGCACAGTTGAAGGCAGGGCAGCTTGATCTCATCAGCCGGGTACCGGCCTCCGATATCGATGCGCTCAAGCGAGACCCGAAAATCAACGTGCAAACCATCGACACGGTCTATGTGTTCAACGTGGAGCTCGACATGCGGGACAAGGCGCTGAACGTAACCGCCAAGGACGGCTCCGCACTGGAGAAGAATCCGTTCCAGGACCTGCGGGTGCGTGAGGCCATCGATCTCGCCATCGACCGCAAGGCGTTGGCCGAAGTGGCGATGGAAGGTCTCGGCAAGCCGGCCAGCCAGATGGTGACGCCATCGATCTTTGGCTTCAACAAGGCGCTCGGCGAGCGCAAATACGATCCTGCCGCGGCCCGCAAGCTGCTTGCCGATGCGGGTTATCCAAATGGTTTCCGTCTGCAGTTTTCGTTTACTCAGGATCGTTTGCCCGGTGACCGTCAGGTGGGCACCTCCATCGCCCAAATGCTGGCCGCGGTCGGCATCGACGCGCAGGCCAATGCGCAGCCGGCGGCAGTGTTTTTCCCGGCGCGTACCCGCGGCGACTATTCGATGTCCATGTCCGGCTGGGGAACTCTGACCGGCGAGGCGAACTACACGCTATCGTCGCTCGCGCATTCCAACGACAAGGACCGGAAGATGGGGGCGTTCAACGTGCTGGGCTACAAGAATCCGGTCATGGACAAGCTGCTGCAGGACGCCGCGGTGGAGATGGACACGGCCAAGCGCCGCAAGCTCCTCGAGGACGCGAATGCGCTGCTTGAAAAGGATAAACAGCGGCTGCCGATCGTCGCAGTCGGCTCGGCCTGGGCCATGCAGAAGGACAAGGTGACGATCAAGGCGCGGGTCGACGAGGACACGCTGGCAATGAATATCAAGCCGGCGAAGTAAGGCGTTGGCCGATATCGCCATTGGCCTGCACGGGGGCTGTGGAACGCTTGACCGCGGCCTCCTGAGCGACGCGGAATGGACGGAGATCCGGGCGCACCTGGCCGATGCCTTGCGCGCGGGATGGCACCTTCTCCGCGCCGGCGGTTCCGCACTCGATGCAGTACAGGCCGCCGTGGTCGTGATGGAGAACAGCCCGCACTTCAATGCCGGGCATGGGGCCGCGCTGACCGAAGACGCGGAGCATGAACTGGATGCGTCGATCATGGATGGCGCGACGCTCGCGGCCGGTGCTGTCTGCACGGTGCGGCGAATCCGCAATCCCGTGCTCGCCGCGCGGGCCGTACTCGATAGCGGACGCGCCGTGCTGCTGGCCGGTGCCGCCGCTGACGATTTCGCCGCAAGTCAGGGGCTGGCCATGGTGCAACCCGACTATTTCACCACGCAACGTCGGGTTGATGCGCTGCGTGTCGTCAAGGCACGCGCAGCGGCGGGCACTGCGGTGCCGACATCCGAGGCCGAGAAACACGGCACGGTCGGCGCGGTCGCACGGGATCGCCATGGTCATTTGGCCGCTGCCACTTCAACCGGCGGATTCAACAACAAACCTGCCGGGCGGGTCGGGGACAGCCCGATCATCGGGGCGGGGACCTATGCCAAGGACGGCGTCTGCGCAGTCTCATGCACCGGTCTGGGCGAAATCTTCATCCGCCGCGTCGCCGCCTACGATCTTGCCGCACGGATCACTTATGGCGGACAAGGGCTCGTCGCGGCAGCGAACACGCTGGTCTTCGACACGCTGGGAAGCTATGGCATCGGGGCCGGTCTCGTCGCGTTGGGTGCAACGGGTGATCCGGTGACGCCATTCAACACGTTGGGCATGTGTCGCGGCTGGGTTTGCACGGACGGCACGCTCACAGTCGCGACCCATCACGAGTTGCATGCGTTGGGACAAGCTTGAGCGCCAGCGGCCCACCCATTCTGATCTGGGGTGCCGGTGCCATTGGGGGTGTACTCGGTGCCTACTGGGCGAGGGCCGGGCTGCCCGTGCTGCTGGTCGATATCGTTCCCGAACATGTCGAGGCATGCCGCACCACGGGGCTCAATATTTCCGGCCCGGTCGAGCAATTCCGGCAAGTGGTGCCGGCGGCAATGCCCACCGAACTCCAAGGCCAATTCGACATCATCGTGCTGGCCGTGAAGGCGCAGGCCACTCCGGCGGCGCTGGCCATGCTCGAGCCGCATCTGGCACCCGGCGGCTATGTGTTGTCCGCGCAGAACGGCCTCAACGAACTCACCATCGCGCGTGCCGTCGGGGCGGAGCGCACCATGGGCTGCTTTGTCAATTTTGGCGCCGACTGGCTCGGCCCGGGTGAAATCCTCTTTGGCAACCGGGCCGCCGTCGTGGTGGGCGAAATTGATGGTTCGGTGCGCGACCGCACCCGGCAGATGCATCGCTATCTCACGCTGTTCGAGCCGGATGCAATTCTCACCGACAACATCTGGGGCTATCTGTGGGGCAAGCTGGCCTATGGATCGATGCTATTCGCCACCGCGCTCACGCCGGATTCGATGCGTGAGAATTTTGCCGATCCCCGGCGCTTGATCGTGTTCGACCGCCTCGCCCGTGAGGTGATGGCGGTCGCGTCGGCACGCAAGGTCGACCCCGTTGGGTTCAACGGCTTCGATCCATCGTGTTTCACGCCAGGCGCTTCCGCTGCGGGAGCGCGCGCTTCCATTGCAGCGTTGGCCGAATTCAACCGGCACTCGGCGAAGACGCACTCGGGCATCTACCGTGATCTCGCCGTGCGCAAGCGCAAGACCGAGGTCGATCCACAGATTGGCGTCATCGCCGAATTGGGACGCGAGGCTGGCGTACCGACGCCCGTCATCTCCCGCCTCGTGTCCCTCATTCACGACATCGAGGACGGGCGGCGGCCCATGGCAGGTGGAACCTTCGACATCCTGATCGACACCTGCGAAGCCGCTGCGACATTCCCGCATGAACGCTGACTTCACTGGCAGAACCGCCATTGTCACCGGGGCGGCCCACGGTTTTGGACGCGCCATCAGTGTGGCTCTCGCCGAACGTGGCGCACACGTCTTCGCCATTGACATCGTGGCCGATGAATTGTCGGAAACCGAACGGCTGTGCACCGCTGCCGGCGGACGCTGCCAAGGCCACACGGTCGATATTACCCAACCGGATGCCGTG
>JANMCS010000011.1:0-5659 GCA_031361405.1 Betaproteobacteria bacterium | reverse complement strand
CCAGCACGATGAAGCCGTACATCACCGACTTGAAGCCCTTGTCGATATTCTCGGCACCGAGCGAGGGGCCGATCGTGCGCTCCTCGACGATTTCCATCGGCGCGGCCAGCGCACCGGCGCGCATCAGCAGCGCGACGTCGTTGGCTTCGCGCGTGGTCATCCGGCCGCTGATCTGCACGCGTCCGCCGCCGATTTCCTCGCGGATGGCCGGCGCCGTGATCACTTCGGCCTTGCCCTTTTCCACCAGCACGATCGCCATCCGCTTGCCGACGTTTTCGCGCGTCAGCTCCTTGAAGATGCGCGCACCCGTGCCGTCGAGGTTGATGTGCACCGCGGGTTCGTTGGTGCGCTGGTCGAAGCCGGGCTGGGCATCGTTGATGCGGTCGCCGGTCAGCACCACCTGGCGCTTGACGACGAGCTGCGAGCCGCCGCGCTCGGTGAAGAGATCGCTGCCCAGAGGCACGTTGCCGGCCAGCGCCGCCTCGAGCACGCCGGGATCCTCGTTCACCATCCGGATCTCAAGCGATGCGGTACGACCGAGCAGGTCCTTGGCCCGCGCCGTGTCCTGCACGCCGGGCAGCTGCACGACGACGCGCTCGACGCCCTGCTGCTGGATGATCGGTTCGGCCACGCCGAGTTCGTTGACACGATTGCGCAGGATCTGGATGTTCTGCGCGACCGCGCCGTCCTGAAAGCGCTTCTGCGCTTCGGGCTTCAAGCTGGCGAGCAGGCGCAGCTCGCCGCCGCTTTCCGTTTCGCGCAGTGCCAGGTCGGCGAAATTCTTCTCGATGATGCCGCGCGCCTTGTTGCGCTCGGATTCGTCACGGAACCGCACGACGACATTGTTGCCTTCGCGCGAGATGCCCGCGTATTGCACCTTCTCGTTGCGCAGCAGCGAGCGCAGGTCGGTGGTGTAGCGGTCGGCGGCCTTGTCAAGCGCGGCCTTCATGTCCACCTGCAGCAGGAAATGCACGCCACCGCGCAGGTCGAGGCCGAGGTACATCGGCAGCGCACCGATCGAGGTCAGCCACTGCGGCGACGACGACAGCAGGTTGAGCGCAACGATGTAATTGGGGCCGAGCTTGGCCTGCAGCGCGTCCTTGGCCTTCAACTGCGTGTCGGTGTCGGCCAGGCGAATCTTGATGCCGGTCGAGTCAAGTGCCAGACCGCGGATCGGGATGTTGGCGTTCTTCAGGACGTCTTCCACCGCCGTCAGCGCCGTGGCGTCGAGCTTGGTGCGCGGCGAGGACACCTGCACCGCCGGCACTTCAGGGAAGAAGTTGGGCAGCGTGTACAGGAACCCCGCCACCAGGGCCACGGCGATGACGATGTATTTCCAGAGCGGGTAGCGATTCATGACAGGCGGCTCGAAGTGGTCGAAGGCCCCGATCGCGCGGCAGCATCGGCGCCGCAGGGCGGCGGGGCGGGTGGTCGGGTCACACGCAGCCGCGGGGGACAGCGTGATGCGCCGTGGCAGGCGTCAGAGCGCCTTGATCGTGCCCTTGGGCAACAGTTGCGAGATGGCCGCGCGCTGCACGCTGATTTCGACACTCGGGGCGATTTCAACCGACGCGTACTGTTCGTTGAGCTTCGCAATCTTGCCGACGATGCCGCCAGCGGTGATGACTTCGTCACCCTTCTGCAGGGCGTCGAGCATCGCCTTGGCTTCCTTGGCGCGCTTTTGCTGGGGCCGGATCAGCAGGAAGTAGAAGACGACGAATATGCCGATCATCGGCAGGAACGTCATGATTTCACCGCCGAAGATGCCACCACCGGGGGCTTGCGCGTAAGCAGAGCTGATGAACACGGGAAAAGGCCTCCTGAGGCGGGTGCGGCGCCGCGCCCGGCAGGGCAGGAAGGATGTTCCGGTCGCTGCAGGACGATGGCGCGGGTTAGCTCAAGATTCTAGCATGCGGCCGCGCTCGGACCGGAAGCGCCGGACATAGTCCGGCAGGGCGCCGGCCGCCACGGCCTCGCGCACCTCGGCCATCAGCACCTGGTAGTAATGGAGGTTGTGGATGGTGGCGAGCCGCGCGCCCAGGATTTCGTTCACCCGGTTCAAGTGATGCAGGTAGGCGCGGGAAAAGTGGCTGCAGGCGTAGCACGCGCACGTGGGGTCGACCGGCGTGGTGTCGGTCTTGTACTTCGCATTGCGGATCTTGACGTCGCCGAAGCGCGTGAAGAGCCAGCCGTTGCGCGCGTTGCGCGTGGGCATCACGCAATCGAACATGTCGATGCCCGCCGTGACCCCGGCCACCAGGTCTTCCGGCGTGCCCACGCCCATCAGGTACCGCGGCTTGTCGGCCGGGAGCTTCGGCGCGGTGCTGGCCAGCACGCGCAGCATCTCGTCCTTGGGCTCGCCCACCGACAGGCCGCCGCTGGCGTAGCCGTCAAAGCCGATGCTGGTGAGGCCGGCCAGCGACGCGTCGCGCAGGCCGTCGTACATGCCGCCCTGCACGATGCCGAACAGCGCGTTGGTGTTGGCGCCGCGATCGAATGCGTCACGCGACCGGCGGGCCCAGCGCAGCGACAGTTCCATCGACGCTTCCGCGTCCTCCGGCGTGGCCGGGTAGGGCGTGCACTCGTCGAAGATCATCACGACGTCGGAATCGAGCACCTTCTGGATCTGCATCGACAATTCGGGCGTGAGGAACAATCTGTCGCCGTTCACCGGGGAGGCGAAGGCGACACCTTCCTCCTCCACCTTGCGCAGCGGCCCCAGGCTGAACACCTGAAAACCGCCGGAATCGGTGAGGATGGGCCGGTCCCACCCCATGAAGCGGTGGAGCCCGGCGTGCGCGGCGATGACCTCGAGCCCCGGTCGCAGCCACAGGTGGAAGGTGTTGCCCAGCACGATCTGGGCGCCGATCTCGACCAGTTCGTTCGGCGCCATCGCCTTGACGGTGCCGTAGGTGCCAACCGGCATGAACACAGGCGTCTCGACGACGCCGTGGGCAAGTTCGAGTCGCCCGCGGCGGGCGGCCCCCGACGTGGCGAGAACGGAAAAGCGCATGGTGGAAGGCGGGGCCGCTGGCCCGGCGGACATGACGGCGGAACCGAGGCTTTCAGCGGCGGGCGCGGCGCGAACGCAAGGTGGTGAACCCGACGGCGCCGAGCAGCAGGATGGTGAGCGCCAGTGACCACGCCGACAACGTCGGAATGGCGGTGGCTTCGTTGCCGATCGCATCGATGGACGCGCCCACGCAGCCGGCGGCCGCGAAGTCAAAACCGTTTTTCCACGCGCGATGGAAGTCGCCCGAGTAATCGGTGCCCGCGATCCCGATGGCCGGGTAGTTGGGCGCGATGGCGATATGAATCACGCAGGCCGCGCCGCTGATGCGGTAGGCAATGGCCGGATCGGGCTTCTGCCGGGCATTGAGTTCGGTCCAGTAGGCCAGCACGGTGGTGCCGGGTTTGGCCTGGTTGCCGCCCGCGTAGCGCGCGCTGCCCAATGCGGTAAGCCCACGGGTAAGCGCGTGCCGTTGCATCGTGGCGATATTCAGCGTGCGCGGTGTGCCCGGCGTGCCGATGCCATCCGTGGTATTGGGATCGATGGTTTCCAGCAGACCCCATCCATTGGGCGAATTGAAGGGCGTGGCGTCGGATCGATCCTGATCATAAAACGAACCGATCACGACCACGCGACCTGAATTGGCGAAGGCCGCCACCACGTTGCCGACGGCGGGCGCATTCGCGTAGGTCTGATCCTCGTACAGCAGCACCAGGTCGAAGCCGTCGATGAGCGACTTGAGCGATGGGACCGCGGTCGACGTGTCGATCGCAGTGAACTTGTGCGTGGGAATGCGCACGTTGAAATCGGCCGCGGTTTCCGCCGAATAGCGGTTGGATATCACTGCCACGCGCGCGGCGTCGGCAGGCGCGACGACGCCGATCAGGACGCCGAGGGCAAAAACGCAACGGACCGCGCCAGCGCGGAAATTGAAAGCAGTCATGGATTGGCGAAAACCGGGCCCGTGCTGCTGGAAGGCTCTATTTTCGCTACGAATTCAGTTACCCCAAGGGTAGCTTTTCCCCGCCGAGTTGCCAAGATGCGCACCGTACTTTGCGCTGTGGAAGTGGGCGAAATGTTGCAGTAAAAGCGCCGATTGGTATCGATGTCGTTGCCTGGCGACGTTTTGGATAGCACAGTGTCGGGCTGCGGCGTCACTCCGAGGGAGCGCGCGTGAGCAGCATCGCGTCGCCATAGCTGAAGAAGCGATAGCCGCCGGCGATCGCATGCGCATAGGCGCGTCGCATCCGGTCGTGCCCGGCAAACGCGCTGACGAGCATCAGCAGCGTCGAGCGGGGCAGATGAAAATTGGTCAGCAGACGGTCGACCACGCGGAACCGGAAACCAGGCGTGACGAACAGCGCGGTTTCGCCCGGTCCGGCATGGAGGCCGCCATCCCGTAGTGCGGCGGATTCGAGCGCCCGCAGCGTCGTGGTCCCCACGGCGACCACCGCGCCGCCGCGCGCCCCCGCCGCGGCAATCGCTGCAATCGTTTCGTGCGGCAGGCTGTAATACTCGGTATGCATCCGGTGCAATGCGAGGTCATCATGCTTGACCGGCGCAAACGTGCCGGCGCCGACGTGCAGCGTCACGAAGGCGCGCTCGACGCCGCGCGCGGCGAGCGCCGCGAACGTGGCTTCATCGAAATGGAGTCCGGCAGTCGGCGCAGCGACGGCGCCCGGTGCGCGCGCGTATACCGTCTGATAGCGCGCGTCGTCCGCGGCGTCCGGTCCGCGCCCGAGGTAGGGCGGCAATGGAATCTCGCCGTGCGTGTCGAGCCACGCCAGCAACGGGCCGGTGCCATCGAAGCGCACATGGTGAAAGCGGTCGTCGCGCGCCAGCATGGTGGCCGTGGCGCCGCCGGCGAGCTTGAGCTTGCTGCCCGGGTGCGGCGCGTGGCTGGCACGCAGCTGCACCCACGCCTCCGCATCACCGACAATCCGTTCGAGCATGATCTCGACCTTGCCGCCGGTGGATTTCTCCGCGCGGATGCGCGCCTTGATCACGCGCGTGTCGTTGCCGATGAGGAGATCGCCCGGCTGCAGTAGCGCCGGCAGGTCGATGAACTGCCGGTCGCGGTCCGCATGCACGCCGACGTCGAGCAGGCGGCTGCCCGAGCGCTGCGCGGATGGCGTTTGCGCGATCAGCGCCGGCGGCAGAACATAGTCGAAATCGGCCAGCGTGTAGGCGCGGGTCACGGTACGGCCTTGTGGATGGACCACGCGCGGGCCAGGCCTCGCATGGTTGGTGCCGGGAGGGGGACTCGAACCCCCACGATATCGCTACCGGCGGATTTTGAGTCCGCTACGTCTACCAGTTCCGTCATCCCGGCGCTTGCGGCACGGTCGGGTTGCACTCCATGTACATTGCCCGACGGCTACAAAGTCGTCATTATCGCAAAAAAACCGTCCCCACGCCGCGCGTCCGCCGCGCGGCCCCGCGCCGTGGCCTCCGTTCGCAACATCCTGTTCATCATGTGCGACCAGCTGCGGCGCGACCACCTGTCGTGCTATGGCGGTCGCGTGCCCACGCCGCATCTCGATGCGCTGGCCGCGCGCGGCGTGCGCTTCGACCACGCCTATGTGCAGTCGGGCGTATGCGGGCCGTCGCGCATGTCGTTCTACACCGGCCGCTACATGCGTTCACACG
>JANMCS010000002.1:0-2142 GCA_031361405.1 Betaproteobacteria bacterium | reverse complement strand
TTGGGCAGCGACGTGCAGGTGATCGAGCAGATGATGCAGGGCTCGGTCCACATCTACGGCGACGTCCTCGACTGGTACGCCAACTGGGTGAAGGATTACGCCATTCTCGCGTGGGGCTTCACCTTCCGCGACGCGAACCATATGCAGAAATTCCTCGACAGCCCCACCTACGCTGCGATGGCCGAGAAGCTGCGCAAGGAACAGGGCCTGCGCATCCTTGCCGCGGCACCGACGCAGCCGCGCATCCTGTTTTCGAAGAAGCCGGTGAACGGCCTGCCCGACCTCAACGGCGTGAAGATGCGCGTGCCGGAGATCAAGACGTATCTGACGCTGTGGGAGACATTGGGTACGCGGCCGTCCCGTCTCGCCTGGGGTGAGATCTACCTTGGGTTGAAGACTGGTGTGGTCGAGGCCGCGGAAGGCCCGATTTCGTCAGCGTATGCCGCCAAGTTCCACGAGGCTGCACCCAACGTGATCCGCACCGACCATCTCATGTCCTCCGCGCACATCACCGTCAATGAGAAGGCCTTCACCGCGCTGCCGGCGGACATGCAGAAGCTGATGACCGAGTGCGCCGTCGACGCGGTACAGAACACGCGCAAGACCGCGCAGGACGAGACCGAGGACGTGGTGAAGAAGATGGCGGCCGAAGGGGCCAAGGTTACGACCATCGACAAGGCGCCGATCCAGCAGCGCGCGAAGGAAGGCGTGGCCAGGATGGAGAAGGACGGCGCCTGGACGACGGGCATGTGGGACCAGATCCAGAAGCTGTAGCGGATGCTTGCGCACTATAAAAAGCTGCTCGACCGCATCGGAACGGTCGAGCAGGCGGTGGGAATCGCGCTCATCCTGCTGATCGTCGTCGCCATCACCGTGCAGGTGTTCACCCGCTATGCGCTGGGACGGCCGATTGCGTGGGTGGAAGAGTCGGCCACCTACGCGTTCATCTGGATGGTGTTCGTCGGCGCCAGCGTGGGTCTGAAGCTCGGCCGCCATATCGTGATCGAGAGTTTCGGCAAGTTCCTGCCGCCGCGCGTGGCGGCGGTGCTGCGTTCGTTCACCTGGTTGCTGGTGCTGATCACGCTGGCCGTCCTCGTCGTGCAGGGCGAGAGGGTGATGGGCGTGGAGGGTCGCTCCAAGACCATCTCGCTGCCCATCGAGCTGCCGCGCAGCTGGTTCTATTCGCTGCCGCTCACGTTGTCGGCCGCCTCGATGGCGTTCACCACGTTCTATCTGCTGCTGCGTGAGCTGGCGGTGCTGTCCGGACGTGCGCCACCGCCGGAAACGCGTGCGGCGGCCGTGATATGACGCTGCTTTTGTTGTTCGGGCTGTTTGCGGTCCTGATCATTCTCGAGATGCCCGTCGCTTTCGCGATGGTGCTGTCGTCACTCGCGGCGCTGATCTTCACGCTGCCCGTACCGTTGTCGATTGTCGTGCAGCGGATGGGCACCGGGCTCGACAGCTTTGTGCTGATTGCGATCCCGTTGTTCGTGCTGGCGGGCCATTTGTTGAATCGCGCCGGCATCGCCGATCGCATCTTCGAGTTCGCCGATGCGCTGGTGGGCCACATCCGTGGCGGCCTGGCGCATGTCAACGTGCTGGCCAGCATGATCTTCGCCGGCATGAGTGGCGTGGCGCAGGCCGATGCCGCAGGTCTTGGCGTGGTCGAGGTCAACGCGATGCGCAAGGAAGGCTTCGACCCGGCGTTCGCCGCGGCGGTGAGCGCGGCCTCGGCGATCATCGGCCCGATCATCCCGCCCTCTGTGATCATGGTCGTATATGCGGTGATGGTGCAGGCCTCGGTGGCCGACATGTTCCTCGCGGGATTCCTGCCCGGTATCCTGATGGGCCTTGCGCTGATGGTCACCATCTACTGGCTGGTGCGCACCGGACGCGTGTACGCGCCGCCCGTGAAGAAAATGTCGTATCCCCGACTCGGCAAGACCTTCGTGCGCGCGTTGCCCGCACTGATGGCGCCCATCCTGCTGACGGTGGGACTGCTGGCCGGTGTGGCCACGCCCACGGAGCTGGGCGCGCTCACCGTGGTATATGCCGCGGGGCTGGGCTTCATCCAGCGCGAGCTGACGATCAAGGACGTGCTTGAGGCCACGCGTGAAACGCTGATCACCTGCGGCGTGCTGG
>JANMCS010000271.1:0-7718 GCA_031361405.1 Betaproteobacteria bacterium | reverse complement strand
GAAATTGCGCCGCGCCAGCAGGATCGACGCGCCCTGGTAGCGTTCCTGGTTCAGTACGAAGTTGGGGTTGCGCGGACGATTGGTGTTGTCCATGCCGGGTTCGCCGCGATCGAGGTAGCGCCATTCGTCGAACAGGTTGGGGCCGAAGCCGCTGCGCTTGATCGACTTCAGGAATTGCTTCGGGATGATCGCGTCGGTGTCGACGTTCGCGCGGTCGAGCGGTACCACGAGACCCGAGTGAACCCGGAAAGGCTGCATGACGGCACGCCTTACTTCGGCTTGGCCTTGTCGGCGGCGTTTTCGATGGCCTGGCCCGTGGCTTTCACATCCTTGCCGGCGCCTTCAACGGTGTTGCACGCGCTCAGTCCCACGACGATGCCGGCAAGCGCTGCCAAAACGGCGAATTTCTTCAGCATGATTTCCCTTCCTTTTTTCAGAACAGTCGACGCACGTCGACGAAATGCCCCGCCACGGCAGCGGCTGCCGCCATGGCCGGACTGACCAGATGGGTGCGGCCGCCGTTGCCCTGGCGGCCTTCGAAATTGCGGTTGGACGTCGAGGCGCAACGCTCGCCCGGCTCCAGCTTGTCGTCGTTCATGGCGAGGCACATCGAACAACCCGGCTCGCGCCACTCGAAGCCCGCATCGCGGAAGATGCGGTCGAGGCCCTCGGCTTCGGCTTGCGCCTTCACGAGGCCGGACCCCGGCACGACCATCGCCAGCTTCACGTTGTGCGCCACCCGCCGGCCGCGCGCCACCGCGGCGGCCTGGCGCAGGTCCTCGATGCGCGAATTGGTGCACGACCCGATGAAGACCTTGTCGATGGAGATGCTGGTGATCGGCGTGTTGGGCGTGAGTCCCATGTACAGCAGCGCGCGTTCGATGCCGTCGCGGCGGGTGGCATCGCGTTCCTTGTCGGGATCGGGCACGCGGCCGTCCACCGCCACGACCATCTCGGGCGACGTGCCCCACGTGACTTGCGGCACCATCGTGGTCGCATCGAAGACGTGCGTGGTGTCGAAGCGCGCGCCGTCGTCGCTGGTCAGCGCGCACCATTGCGCCACCGCCTGGTCCCACATCGCGCCGGTCGGGGCGAACGCGCGGCCCTTCACGTAATCGAGCGTGCGCTGGTCCACGGCAACCATGCCGGCGCGCGCGCCGGCCTCGATGGCCATGTTGCACATCGTCATCCGCGCTTCCATCGACAGTGCGCGCACGGCCTCGCCGCCGAATTCGATTGCGTAGCCGGTGCCGCCCGCGGTGCCGATACGCCCGATCACCGCCAGCACGAGATCCTTGGACGTCACGCCGGCCGGCAGGTGCCCGTCGACGCGCACGAGCATCGACTTCGCCTTCTTCATCAGCAGGCATTGCGTGGCCAGCACATGTTCCACTTCGGACGTGCCGATGCCGAAGGCCAGCGCGGCGAACGCACCGTGCGTGCTGGTGTGCGAGTCGCCGCAGACCACCGTCATGCCCGGCAGCGTTGCGCCCTGCTCCGGGCCAATCACGTGGACGATGCCTTGCCGTTTGTCCAGGAACGGGAAGTAGGCCTTGGCACCGTATTCGCGGATGTTGCTGTCGAGCGTTTCCACCTGGGTGCGCGAAATCGGATCCTGGATGCCGCGATCCCAATCCTTGGTGGGCGTATTGTGGTCGGCCGTGGCCACCACCGATTGCACGCGCCACGGTTTGCGCCCGGCGAGCTTCAGTCCTTCATAGGCCTGCGGACTGGTGACTTCGTGGACCAGGTGGCGGTCGATGTAGAGCAGCGCCGTGCCGTCCGCTTCCTCGCGGACCACATGCGCATCCCACAACTTGTCGTATAGCGTGCGTGGCATCGGGTCGACCGCACGTCGAATGGGCAACGCGCGGGACCCTGATTATTGCATGGCAGCAAAGGGGCCGCACGGCCCCCCTCAAACTGGGCGGTTCGGCCGCCATGAGTACCGGTCGCGAAGCTGTCAAATGCCCTGTAGGCGGGCTTCAGCCTCGTTGGTTCGGCGCCCGTTTTGCCTGCGAGGCCGAAGCCTCGCCTACCGGCGCGGTCCAGGTGGCCGCGCGTGCCGACACCACCAATGCACTGGCTGCCTCCACCAGTCCGCCCGCCGCCGGATCGAAAATGGTCGCTGCCGTGGACCGTAGCCAGGTCAGCTGACGTTTGGCCAATTGGCGGGTAGCCGCTACGCCCTGTTCCCGTAGGGTGACCGCGTCGATGACGCCGCCGATGAACGACCACGCCTGTCGGTAGCCTACGCAGCGCATCGACGGCATCGCCGACGTCAACGCGTGACGCTCGCGCAGGCCACGCAATTCGTCGACCAGGCCGTGCGCCAGCATCGCGTCAAAGCGCTGCGCGATGGTTGCATGCAGTTGCGCACGATCACCGGGTATCAGCGCAATCGGGATGGACTCGCCCAACAGCGCAGGCGTCACGGCGCGGTGTCCCTGCAGCTGCGACAACGGCAGTCCGGTGATGCGCTGCACTTCAAGCGCGCGCTGGATCCGTTGCGCATCACCGGGCGGCAAGCGTGCGGCCGTCACCGGATCGATGCGCAACAGCTCGGCGTGCAGCGCGGGCCACCCGGCACGCGCGGCCCAAGCGTCGAGTTCGGCGCGAATGGACGCGTCCGCCTGCGGCAGTGTCGAGAGTCCTTCCTGCAGCGCCTTGAAGTAAAGCATCGTGCCGCCCACCAGGATGGGCAGGCGACCACGGCCGCGAATCGCGGCGACCGCGGCCTGCGCATCGCGCACGAACATCGCGGCGGAATAGGCCTGCGTCGGTTCCCGCACATCGATGAGGTGATGCGGAATGCGCGCCTGTTCGGCGGCTGCAGGCTTGGCGGTACCGATGTCCATGCCGCGATAGACCTGCGCCGAATCGACCGACACGATCTCGCCGTAAAAGCGTTCCGCCAGCGCCATCGCCAGCGCGCTCTTGCCCGACGCCGTCGGGCCCATCAGCAGGATCACGGGCTGCAACAGGCGGCGCGCTAACGGCCGCGCATGAACAGCCGGTCGATGTCGGCCAGCGGCAACTGGTACCACGTCGGGCGGCCGTGGTTGCAATGCCCGGCGCGCTCGGTGTCTTCCATTTGCCGCAGCAGCGCATTCATTTCCGGCACCGTCAGCGCGCGATTGGCGCGCACGGCGCCGTGACAGGCCATCGTCGACAGCATTTCATCGCGCCGCGCCGTCAACGCGGCGCTGCCGCCGAATTCGCGCATGTCGTGCAGCACCGCGCGCGCCAGCGTGACCGGGTCGGCCTCGGCCAGCGGCGCCGGCACGCCACGCACGGCCAGCGTGCCCGGCCCGATGGCCGACAGCGCAAAGCCCAACGCTTCGAGCGCCACGGCGTTGTCGGCGGCAGCCGCCATCTCGAGCGGTTCGGCGGCGAACGCGGCCGGCACCAGCAGCGGCTGCACCGGCAGCGACGCATCGAACGAAGTCTTGAGGCGCTCGTAGACGATACGCTCGTGCGCCGCGTGCATGTCGACCACGACGAGCCCCGCGCGATTCTGCGCGAGGATGAAGATGCCGTGCAGTTGCGCCAGAGCGAAGCCCAGCGGATGCGCATCGTCCGCCGGCAGCACCGCCGGGGCGGGACGCGCGCCGAACAGCGTGGCGTAGAACGACGATGGTTCGCCGGCGACACCGGGCAAAGCAGCACGCGCCGGCCACGCCATCGCCGTCTGCGTGGCGAAGCCGGCGCCGCCTGCCGGTGCCGACGGCGTGCCGTGACTCGCAAACCCGGGCGCCATCTGCGCGGCGACCAGGCCCAGGCGCTCAGCCGCCGAAAACGCCGGTTGCTCGGCTGCGGTGGCCGCCAGCGCGCGCTCCACCGCGTGCCGCACAAATTGATGGACGGCGCCGGCATCGCGAAAGCGCACTTCGATCTTCTGCGGATGCACGTTGACATCCACGCGCCGCGGATCGATCGTGAGCCACAGCGCATACGCCGGCTGCCGGTCGTGGTGCAGCACGTCGCGATACGCTTCGCGCAATGCGTGCTGCAGCACGCGATCGCGCACGAAGCGGCCGTTGACGAAGCAGTACTGCGCGGCGCGTTGCGTTGCATGCGCGGGCAGCACCGCAAAGCCCGCCAGCGCAATCTCGGAGGTGGCGGCATCAACCAGCGCGGACTGCATCGCGAACTCCGGTCCCAACAACTGTTCGACCCGCGCCTGCCGGCCACCGGGCGTGAGCCGCTGCGTGATGCGGCCGTTGTGCTGCAGCGTGAACCCGGTCACCGGATGCGCCAGCGCGATACGGCGAAACGATTCGTCGCAGTGACCCCATTCGGTGGCTTCCGTACGCAGAAACTTGCGCCGCGCCGGCGTGTTGAAGAAGAGTTCCTCGATCGTGACCGAGGTGCCGGAGGCAAGCGCAGCCGGCGCGATCGGGCTGACGGTACCGCCCTCCACTTCGATCCGCCACGCATGCGGCTTGCCTGCCGCGCGCGATACCAGCGCCAGACGCGACACCGACGCGATGGACGCCAGCGCCTCGCCGCGAAAACCAAGCGAGGCAATGGCCTCGAGGTCGAGCGCCGAGATGATCTTGGAGGTTGCATGCCGAGCCACGGCCAGCGGCAGGTCCTCGCGCTCGATGCCGCGACCGTTGTCGGCCACGCGCAGGCGCTTCACGCCACCTTGCGCCACGTCGACATCGATCTGCGTCGCGCCGGCATCTAGCGCGTTCTCCAGCAATTCCTTCAGTGCCGCCGCGGGCCGCTCAACAACTTCACCGGCCGCGATCTGGTTGATCAGGAGGTCGGGCAGCGCGTGAATCGCGCCCATCAGCGAAGCAGCCCCTGCGCCCACCGCGTGTAGATGCCGTCCGCCACTTCACCCAGCGAGGCGAGGCGCGCCGGAAGGTCGCTCTGCATGTCCGCCGCGCTCTGCACATGCGCGCTCGAGCGCGCCGGCAATTCATTGGCGCTGCTGCCGCACCACGATTCGACGAGTTCACGCGTCATTTCGATGTGGCACTGAAAGCCGACGTGCCGATCGTCGATGATGAATCCCTGGTTGGCGGCAAAGCTGCTGGTGAGCACCCGTGTCGCGATCGGCGGCAGGTCAAAGGCATCGTAGTGCCACTGGAACACGGGCAGGCGCGGCAAGCCGCCAAACCAGTCGCTGCGCGCGCCGCGGTCGCAGACGTCGACATGCATCCAGCCGATTTCCGGCTCGCGCATGCGTTTGACCGGCGCGTCCAGCGCCTTGGCCATCAGCTGGCCGCCCAGACAATGGCCGATCACCGGGACGCCGTCGCCCATCGCGTCGCGCAGGAAGCCGCATAGCGGCGCCACCCACGGCAGCGCGTCGTTGACGCTCATCGGGCCGCCCATCATGCCCACGCCGGAAAAGCCGGCCGTGCTGGCAGGCACCGGGACGCCCTCGTCGAGCGGAACCAGCACCCACGGCACGTCGTGCGCCGTGAGCCATTCGCCGAAGCGACCTGGCGTCTCGGTGGGCGAAAAACGAAAGACGGCGACAGGCAGCATGGCGGCAGTGAGGAGGGAGGGTCGGACGTTCGCCCGCGCGAACCGATTGCCAAATTCTAACAGCCGGCGCCAAAGCGCCGGGGGCGTCCCGCCGCCTGCCTACATCTGCTTGAAGAGATGCGTGAATTGCCGCGAGATCGGCAATTTTTCCTGCCGGTTCTTGAGCAGGATGAACTGGCGCTCGGCATCCTCGCGCAGGACGCCGGCCACGGCGTCGAGATTGATGATCGTGCCGCGATGCACCTGCCAGAATTTGTCGGGATCGAGTTCGGCCAGCAGTTCCTTCAACGGCGTGCGGATCAGCGCCTCGCCCGCCGCCAGCACCACGCGCGTGTACTTGGTATCCGACTGGAAATAGACGACATCAGTGACCGGGATCAGCTTGATCTGCTTGCCCACGGCCGCAGTGATCCAGCGCATCCTCGGCATGCCGCCCGGCACGCCCGCGCGCAGCGCATTGAGCAACGCCGAGAGGTCCTGCGGGGGCGAGGACAGCTTGCTGCGGATGCGTTCGACCGCCGTCTGCAGGCGTTCGTTCTCGATCGGCTTCAGCAGGTAGTCGACCGCGCCCGCATCGAAGGCCTGCAACGCGTACTGGTCGTACGCGGTGATGAACACGATATGACATCCGCCACCGATGGCGGCCGCGACGTCGAGGCCCGTCATGCCCGGCATCCGGATATCGAGAAACGCCAGCTGCGGCTGGTGTTCCGCGTAGAGTGCCAGCGCCTGCTCGCCATCCTCGGCCTCGGCCACGATGTCGAGCTCGGGCCAGACCTCGGCCAGCTTTTCCTTCAGCCGCTCGCGCATCAGCGGCTCGTCTTCGGCAATCAACGCAGTGGGACGACTCATGAATTGCGACCTCCCGGGTCAGGCGCGGCAGCCGCCGCGTAACGTGCCGGCGCCACCACCGGCATCACGATGCGCGCGCGGAATCCGCGCGGCTCGTTGGCTTCGAGTTCGAGCGTGGCTGCACGGCCGTACAGCAGCTCGAGACGCTCGCGGACATTGGTGAGGCCGATGCCGCTGTCGGACGGCTTGTTGGTGAAACCGGCGCCGGTATCGGCCACCGTCAGCCACAGGTCGTCACCATGGCGCTCGACACTGACATCGATGTCGCCGCCCTGCGGGCGCGGCTCGATGCCGTGCTTGATCGCATTCTCGGTCAGCGTGATCAGCATGCCGGGCGGGATCGCGATCTCCGCGAGCTCGTCGGGCACCCGTACCTGCCACGTGAGGCGCCGCGACAACCGCGTCTGCATGATCCCGAGATAGGCACGGATCATCGCAGACTCGGCCTTGAGCGTGGTCACCTCGTCGCGCATCGCTGGCGTGGCCGCGCGCAGGAACCGGATCAGGTCGGCGATCAGGCGCGCGGCGTCGGGGGCGCCCTTTTCGGCGAGCTGCTGTGCGCTGCCCAGCGTATTGAACAGGAAATGCGGCTCGATCTGGAGTTGCAGCAACTTCAGCCGCGATTCCGCGAGCTGGCGCGACGTTTCGCTCTGGCGCGCCTCGGCTTCGAGATGCGCGGTCAGTGCCCGGTATTCGCGATTGCGCAGGTGCGCGATCAGCGCGGTGACCAGTGCGTACAGGAAACCAAAGACCAGTCCCGCGGTGACCACGTGCCGCAGCTTGGCGCTGTCGGACAGGAACGCGAAAGGATCGACACCCTGCACGAAGCCCGCGATGCTGGCGCCCACCAGTGCGCCGGCCAGCGCAAGCAACGGCCCCGCCACGATGTAGCGGAAGATGCGGCCCTGGAAGCGGCGATAGCCGAACCACGCCGACAGCCCCGACCAGATCAGCGTCAGCACGACGAGGTTGAAGAGGATCGCCGCTTCGGCGAACGTCATGTTCCACGGCAGCTCCGAGGCGATCCACGCCACCAGCGTGGTCGCCGCCACGACGCCGATCAGCCATTGCCAGCCACGCTGCGCATAGAACCAGCGGTCGAACGCGCGCACGTCGCGCCGTTCGATTTCCGACAGCGACGCGAGCACGCGTTGCGCCAACGCTTCGTAGCGGGATTTCAGGGCGTCGATCATCGCCGCCGCATTGTAGGCGCAATGGTGCGCTTCGGCCCATCCAGCATGGACGGGCGACGGCAGGCGACGACCGTTGGCGCCAGGCCGCGATGAATAACCACCGTAAATGATTCCTTGGGCGAGGTGTAGGCGAGGCTTCAGCCTCGCGGGGCATCCGGGAACCGTACC
>JANMCS010000594.1:0-1882 GCA_031361405.1 Betaproteobacteria bacterium | reverse complement strand
GTGGCCTTGCGCGTGGCCAGCCAGATGAAGCCCAGGCCGAGGAGGCCCAGCAGGATCGACATGACCATCGTGTCGACATTGACCATCCAGAAGCTCCCGTCGCCGACCGGCTTTTGCAGGAAGGCGAGGTGGTGCTGGATGTACTCGGAGGGGGATTCGTAAGCGGCGGCCGCCATGGGGATCGTCGAGTTAGGAGATTAGTCGCGGTCGAAAAAGGCCATGCTGAACAGCAACACCGTGAGCACGAACGTGGCGAAGAAAGCCGCCGGCACGAGGTCCTTGTAGGTCGTCAGCACCAGCCAGAGTTGCACGATGATCACGAAAATCTTGCTTGCCTCGGCCCGGACCATCGCCGCCACCGTCGCGTCTGCCGACGACGGATTGGAGACCCCCAGCACCACCGCGTAGACCACCACGGCCGTGATGTTGACCACCCCACCCAGCAGGGCTGAAAGCGCCCCGTGCGCCCCGGCCACCAGGCCGATGAGCAACGCCAGCACCACGGTCGTTGCCGCCTGCCACGCCAAGATCCGGCGAATCGGTTTGGTCGAGAGAGGGGCTTCCATGGCGGTGCAAGTGCCAACCAGCAAACCCGTCGATTTTAACCGTTTCCGCCGGATTCCCGCAATGAAATGTTGCGGCGCAATGCCGCACACGCGTTCGACGCCGGGCTCATCCCCCTGACAATGCTCCGACCAGCATGATCCGCGCGCCGGCTGGCAATACGGCGCCCGGATTGCGCTCGATCGCGCTGTTCACGAAGATCTGGATATGCGGGCGCACGCGTCCCGCCTCGTCAACCATCCGGAAGCGGATGCCGGGGTACGCGGCATCGAGCGCCGCCAGCGCGTCGCCCAACGTGGGCGGCGCAGCCGCCACCGCAACGGCAACCTCCGCGGACCCGTCCACATAGGAACGCAGCTGCGTGGGGATCGCCACGGTGAATTGGGCAGACACGGGCACGGGGTTCAGGCCACCTCGACCGCATAGATATGCGGCAGGTGCTCGGCCAAGCGCTTCCACGTCTGGCCTTCATCGCGGCTGCCCCATATCTGGCCTTGCGTGGTGCCGAAGTAAACGCCTACTTTGGCATGCGCATCCGCGGTCATGGCTTGGCGCTTGACCGTCCACCATGCCTGCGCCTTGGGCATCCCGGTGGCCAGCCGCTGCCACGTCTTGCCGGCGTTGCGGGTGCGGAACACGGCCGGGCGGCCACCCGGCGACACCCGCGGCCAGACGCTGGTGCCATCCATCGGCAGGATCCACGCGGTGTCCGCATCATGCGGATGCGGGACCATCGGAAAGCCGACGTAGCCCACGGGCGTGGGCATGCCGGTGCCGATGTCCTGCCAGCGCGTGGCGGGGCGGTCGAGGCGGAAGAGGCCGCAATGATTCTGTTGATAGAGCCGGTCGGGATTGCCGCCGGCAAAGCGCACGCAATGCGGGTCGTGGCCGAACACGAGGTTGGGATCCGGCTGGAAATCGGCGCGCACGCCCTGGTTGAGCGGCGTCCAGTTGGCGCCGGCGTCGACCGATTCGAACGTACCGCCGCTCGACATGCTGATGTACATGTGCGCGGCGTCCCGCGGATCGATCAGGATGGAGTGCAGCTTGGCGCCGTCGGGCGTGCCGTCCTGGTCGCCGCCGCACCATGCCTTGCGCTGCGGGTGCGCGTTGAACCCGGCGACACCTTCCCAGGTGACGCCGCCATCGGCGGAGCGGAACAGGCCTTGCGGCGACGTGCCGGCGTACCAGACGCCGGGCTGCGACCCATGCCCGGGCGTGAGCCAGAACGTGTGGTCGACCACGCGGCCACTGTCCGCGGTAAACGCCGGTGGCGTCGCGGCCTCCTTCCAGTGCTTGCCGCCGTCGGTGGAGCGGA